>CAZGWJ010000060.1:0-17025 GCA_964529445.1 uncultured bacterium | reverse complement strand
TCCCGTCCCACGGCACCTCCGAAAGATAGGGCTCCGTGGCCAAAAGGCGGAACAGCCCGACCGGGCCGTCCCCCCCCGAGAGGGCCACCATGAACCTCCCACGCTTCGCGACGGCTTCCTTTGCCGCCTTCACGAAAAGATCCGCCACGTCGTGGTTGAGGGTATTGGCGTCGGGAGAAACGTGGATCTCGGGAGCGAACCCCGCCGCCGGTTTTTTCATGGCAAGCTTCGAGGTCCTTCTGACGCCCTTTTTCGCCTTGCGGGCGGGCTTCTTGCTCTTCTTCATTCCATTCCCCTGATCTTCCTTCGCGACTTCGCGGCTTCGCGTTGGACGTGAATTGGTCTTGTCGTACTTATTAGAGTTCCCGCCATTTGCGGTCCGGCGACCCCAACAGATCGTCCGCCACCTTCGGCCCCCAGGTGCCCGCCTCGTAGTTCGGGAAGGTCCCCGTGATCTTCCCGCGGTCCCATCGTTCCAGCACGGGCGTCAGCGCCTCCCAGGCCGCCTCCACCTCATCGGACCGGATGAAAAGGGTGGCGTCGCCCAGCATGCAATCAAGAAGCAGTCGCTCATAGGCCTCGGAAATGGCGGCTTTGAAGGATTTCCCGTAGTCGAAGTCCATGAGAACGGGTTCGAGGATCAGCCCTGGACCCGGCTTCTTGGCCTCGAATCGCAGGGAGATGCCCTCGTCGGGCTGGATGCGCAGGGCCAGGACGTTGGGGGCGGGAAGAGGCCGGTCCTTGAAGAGGAGCATGGGCGGCCGCTTGAACTGGATGGCCACCTCGGTGGCCCGCTTCGGCAGTCGCTTCCCCGAGCGCAGGAAGAACGGCACGCCGTCCCAGCGCCAGTTGTCCAGGTAGACCCTCAAGGCGCCGTAGGTGGGCACGTTCGAGTCGGGCGCCACTCCCTTTTCCTGGCGGTATCCCGGCACCTCGAGCCCGCCCGACCGCCCGGGGCCGTACTGGCCCCGCACGGCGTTGTGCTCGGCATCGATATTGCTGAAAGGCCGGATGGCCTTCAGGATCTTGAGCTTCTCGTCCCGGATGGCGTCCGCCTCGAAGGAGACGGGCGGCTCCATGGCGACATGGCACATCAATTGGAGGAGATGGTTCTGGAACATGTCCCGCAGGACGCCCGCCGTCTCGTAGAAGCCGGACCGGTGGCCCACGCCGTCGGATTCGGCCGCCGTGATCTGGACGTGGTCCACGTAGCGGCGGTTCCAGACCGGCTCGAAGATGGCGTTGGCGAACCGCAGGACGAGGATGTTCTGCACGGTCTCCTTGCCCAGGTAATGGTCGATGCGGTAGACCTGCCGTTCCTCGAAGATGTCCCGTACCTTCCGGTTCAGGACGCGGGCGGAGGCGAGGTCCCGGCCGAAGGGTTTCTCGATGACCACGCGGGAGAACCCCTTCTCCTCCCGCGACAGGCCCGAGGCGCCGAGGTTCGTCACGACCGGGTCGAACATGCCGGGGGGGATGGACAGGTAGAAGATACGGTCGCCGGACAGTCCCGCCGAGGCCTCCAACCCCTCAAGCCGGGTCTTCAGGCGCCGGAAATCGCCGGAGTCCTCGTAGGAGGCCTGGACGTAGAAGACGTTTCTTGCGAAATCGTCCCAGGCGCACCCCGAGCAATCGGGCACCTTGGGACGGACGGCCTCGAAAAGGGATGCGCGGAACACCTCGTCGCTCATCGCGGTCCGGGAGACCCCGACCAGGAGGAACCGCTTCGGCAATAGATGCGCCTGGAAGAGGTCGAAAAGCGCAGGAACCAGCTTGCGGCGCGTGAGGTCGCCCGACGCCCCGAAGATGACCACCGTGCAGGGCGGCGGCTCGCGGCGGGCGAACAAATCGGCTGCATCGATCCCCAATTTCGCGTCGCTCATGGACAAGACCTTCTGTTTGTCGAATGAGGTTCGGCGCAAATAGAAAATAGAAGATAGAAGTTAGAAAATGAGGACCTCATCTGTGTTCATCCCCTCCATCTGCGGCGAATGGATCGATGTTGTCGCTCACTCGCGGTGAAGTTGGTGCCCGCCGAATTCGTTGCGCAGGGCGGCCAGGAGCCGGTAGGAGAAGGACGCCTTCTGGCGGGAATGAAAACGGTCGAAAAGGGACTGGGCGATCACCGAGAGCGGGATGCCGCGCTCGACGGCCTCCTGCACCATCCAGCGCCCCTCGCCGTTGTCGTCGACGTAGGGCCGAAGCCCCTTCAGGCGCGGATCGCGCCTCAAGGCCGAGGCGGTGAGGTCCAGGAGCCAGGACCGCACGACCGATCCGTGGCGCCAGGCCTCCGCGATACGCGGAAGGTCGAGCCGGAAGGGCGCCCCCTCCATCAGTTCGAAGCCTTCCCCAAGGGCCTGCATCATGCCGTATTCGATGCCGTTGTGGACCATCTTGACGTAGTGCCCGCTGCCCACCGGCCCGGCATGCAGGACGCCGTTCTTCGGCGCCAGAGTCCTCAAGGCCGGCTCCAGGACGGAAAAAGCCCTCGTCGAGCCGCCCACCATCATGCAATACCCCTCGGTGAGGCCCCAAACCCCGCCGGAGGTGCCGGCATCCACGTATTCGACGCCCCGCTTCGCGGCCTGGGCCCCGCGGCGCATGGAATCCCGGTAGCGGGAATTGCCTCCGTCCACGAGAAGATCGCCCTTTGAGAGCCGGGGCAGCACCTTCGCGATCGTGTCGTCCACGGGTTTCCCAGCGGGCACCATCATCCAGACCACCCGCGTTTTTCGGAGCCGCTTCACAAGGTCCATCAGGGAGGACGCGCTCTCGGCCCCCTCGGCCGCGAGCGACTTCACGGCGGCCCGGGCGGGATCCCACGCGACCACCGAATGCCCGCCCCTGAGAAGCCGGCGCACCATGTTCCCGCCCATCCGCCCCAAACCGATCATGCCTAATCGCATCGAACACCCCCCTCTCGCGATTGCATCAGAACCTGAGCGCCAGACGGACACCCTCTCCATCGAACGGAGGTGCCCAGCTCTGCACGGCAACGGCGGGTTTTCCGAGGAACTTGAGCAACAACAGGGTTCCCGTATGGGTTCCCACCGAGACCCAGGCCCTCCGACGCACCTCGAGGGGACAATCCCCGTCCGAGAGCCGCACGACCGGGTAGACGGTCTTGGCGACGCCCGCCATGTTGACCAGGAACAACCCGGAGTAGCGGCGCGGGATCGCCACGATCCCCCACCCCAGCGCGTCCACGCCCGCCGTGGACCAGGCATAGGGAAAGGCCCTGTCCTTGAACGCCTGGGTGTAGGCGAAACCGTAATAGTCGGCCAGGACGACCGGGACGGTGACCGCCTCGTTGCGAGCCTGCACCGAACCGGCCATGGCAGCCATGGCAAGGGCCAGCAAGCATCTCTTTGTTATTGTCATCGGCGTTCCCCATCGCCGCTCTTCGCGGCAGACACCCGCTTCCCCGTCGTTGCTTTACCCTTCACACCTTTCACACTTTTCAAACCATTCACACTCCAAACCCTTCAGGGTTTGGAACTGGCGTCCATCGGATCCGTGCCCACCGTGATCTCGCTCTCGTTGGAGATGCCGTCCCCGTCCGGGTCGTCGGTCCACTGCGTCTCCATGGGCAGACTGGTCTTCGGGTAGATGAAGACGTATACCGGGTATTCGGTCCTCGTCTCGCAGTCCTTTTTGAACCAGAAATGGGAGAAACGGAACGTGATCCGGAGGCAATCGGTCTGCATGGGCGTCAGGGCCGGAACGAGCCGCTGGCAGGCGTTCTCGTTCTTGAAGGGATAGAAGGAGACCAACTGGGAGGTCCAGTCGATCTGCGGTTTGTTCGATCCGTCGGACGCCTGGGTGAAGGTCTGGCCCGGCTCGAGGGTCAACTCCACCCAGAGGCGGTCGAAATCCTCCTGCGTGTTCACCGTGCGGCCGCCCTCCACCACGACCTTCGCGCCCGAACTCCCGCGAAGGCGCAGGAGACGGTGAGGATAGGGGGAGAGGGGGCACCGCTTGGTGACGTCCTGCTGGACGTTCATCTCCAAGGGTCTTTCGACCGCCACCCCCTCGTGGATGGAGACGCAACCGGACAACAAGAACAACATCCCGGCGATCACGATACGGTTCATGGTTCCCTCTTCCTGGATTCCCCGGCCGTGGACGTCAAGGTCGCCAGCACATCCCTGGACCGGGTGCGGTCCACGGGACAGCGGGTCGCTGACTCGAAGGCCCTTCGGGCCTCGGGCCCCTCCCCCCGGATGAGGTGCAAGTGCCCAAGGCGATAATAAAGATGCGCGAAGGGCGGGCCCGTTTGCAAGGCCTTTGAGAGGGCTTGCACGGATCGCCCGAAGGGCTTCCCGGAAACGCCCTCCTGCGGACGGGCGGCCAGGGTATCGGACTTGAAGAGGGCGTCCGATTCGATCTCCGCCCGGAGGGCCGTTAGCAGGGGGTCCGGCAGGTCCTTCCCGAAAGCGTTTTCCAGGGCGGGAAGGTAGCGGGCGTAATCCGTCCCGTAAACGTAGTTCATGGCGTCACGCCAATAGGGCGTCATTTCCCGGTGGACGCGCGTCCAAGCCTCAAGGTCCTGCCGCACCTTGCCGTCGAGCAGGGGCGTTATGAAGAGCGTCCATCCCCCGTCGGGCGAAACGCCCTCGGTATCCAGTGGGAAACCCCGCCCGAAGGGATAGGCCTGTTTGAGGGCCCCTTCGTAGTTGGTATTGACGAGGAAGGCCGCCCACCGGCACAGGTAGGGCTTCACCGCCGGATTGTCCACCGCGTTGAACTCGTAGACAGCCACCTCCAGGGTGGGATCCGGAAGCCCCGGAACGAACCGGGTATACACCAGGCCGGGCCCCTGGGTATGCGCCTTGGCCTCGAGCAGGGAGAAGGCCCGGGCGCGAGCCAGCGATTTCGAGTGGCCCGTCCAATAGCGAGGAACGTCCCACCGTTTCGCGTACACATTGAAGAGGTGGTTCGCGTCGAGCGCGAAGGACAGGGCCGCCACCGCGAGAACGATCCGCAGGTTCCGTGTGGGATCGCCTCCCAGCAGGCGGGACAAGCCCTCCCATACAAGGACGAAGAGGACGGGCATCACCGGCACGAGCCGGAAGGTCTCCAGGTCCTTCGTGAGAAGCCCGGGCATCAGCCAGAGGACGAACGCCGCCAGCAGCCAGGCGTTCCGGCCTTCCCGAAACCGGCGGACGGCCGCCGCAATCCCGAGCAGGAAGAGCGCCCCGAGGACCGGGTTGAGGAAACCGCCCCAGACCGGCTGGTAGGTGCAATGCTCGGGATCGACGCCCCAGAAAAGGGACCCCACGTAGCGGATGGCCAGGTCCAACTGATCCAGGGGACGCATCGAGGGCTTGATGGCCCACAGGTGAGCGAGGTAGGTGCCGAACCCCTCCTTCAGGGCCGCCACGACAAGCGGCATGGGGAGAAGGACCAGGGGAACGACCAGGGCGGCCGCCTTCGCGGAAGAAATCCGCCCCCGTTTCCAAAGGACCCACCCGGCCGTGACGGCCAGGACCGGGGCCACGGCCAGCCAATGCAGGTGCGTGTAGAAACCCGCTCCCAACACCACGCCCAAGGACAACCAGGAACGCCATGTGGCGTTCTTCGAGAAGGCCGCCCCCAGGGCCCCGAAGGCCAGCGCCATCAGCGGAAGGAGGGTAATGGTCATCACGGAGAATCGGCCCAGGTACATGGGCCAGAAGGAGAGGGCGGCCAGGCCCGCGATGAAGGCCGAGGCGGAGGGGGAATACCACTTCCGGGCGGCCCACCAGGCGAGCGGCACGAAGATCAACGAAAAGAGGGCCGGCAGGAACCACATTCCGCCCAGGGAGACGCCGAAACACCGGTACAGGACCGCCAAGGCCCAGAAGAAGGAGGGAGGCGCCTGGCTGTTCCCGTAGAAGAGGATGGGCGGCGCCCCCTGGATCATCTCGATGGCCGCGTAACTGTACACGCCTTCGTCGAAAAGAGGCCAGGCCGAAAGCGTGGTAAGCCGGAAGAACCGGACCGCGACGGCCGCGGCCAGAAGGAACAACACGAAACCCGGACGAACCGCCGGCAGGGTTTCCCTTCCCGATCGGGGCAACGCCGCTCCCGCCCGCAGGACCGCGTCGGCCCGCCAGGCGGGCCAGACGACACCGGCCAGGAACACCGAGACGAATAAATAGACGTTCAGGCGGGAATAGGACAGCGCCGCCAACCCCACGACGAGCCAGGCCACATAGGGCCAGGGACTCTCGGGTCTTCGCACCTTCAGGCGAGCCATACCGTCAGGTCCCGATCCGGCGGAGGGGTCGCCCGTCGAGGATGAAGACCTTCCCGTCGGACAAGACCCACTCGACCTCCGCGGCCGCGCCCCACCGAGAGGCGAGGCGGCGGGTCAACCCCGCCAGCTCGAAGAGTCCGAATCCCCTCACGGGAAATTCCTTCGGGTAATAGACCCAGGGACCCTCGACTCGCCCCCCGAAGAGGGCGCCCGGCCAAAGACGCAGTTCCCGGTTCTCCCCGCGGGGCAGGAGGGTCGCCCGCAGGAAGACCTCCGGCAATTCACCGCCCGTGGAAGGGGCGGATCGGCAGAGGCCCACGGCCGTGACCTTCAACGCGCGCTGGAGGAGGAAGCTCTTCTTCCCGCCCGCCTGGAAGATCGCGCGCAAGGCCTGTTCCCGGGAGAGGGGCTTCAGGGCGCGGAGGGTGTTGCTCTTGGATCCGGACTCGTCCGAGGGTCTCAACCAGAAGGGCCCCTCGCCGAGATGGGCCACCGCCTGGCGCAACGGCTCTTCCCCGCGGTGCCGGGGCACCGGGCCGAAAACGACGCCCGGCGAAACGGCACCCCCCAGCGGCAGGATATCCCCCATCCGGCCGGCCAGCTTTCCCCAGGCCCCTCCGCGCCCCTCGACGATCCCGGTCAGCCACGTGACCGGCGGGTTCAAGGCCCTCCGAACGCGATCCCAGGCCTGCTCCAAACCGGGTGCGGCAACGTGGGCCGCGAACGCGGCCAAGGCCCCGGAAACGACCTGGGCCGGATAAAGATCGCCCAACAGGAGGGCCGACAGGACGATCCCCGATCCCAGGGGAATTCCCCAAAGGAGCCCGCCCCGATCCTGACGGGACTGCCAGAACAGGAGGTACAGGACCAGGACTCCCTGCAGGCTCGGGAAGGGATTCGAACGGCAGCAGGCCAGGTCCACGATCCGGAAGAGAGGACCCGAGGCGCCCGCCCAGGCGGCCGGATCGGCGATCCGCGGTACCGGATCGGGATAGATGAGATGACCCGTTGCAACGATCCCGTAGAGGACCATCAAGCCCAGGAGGAATCGCGGATAGAGCGAGCGGCGGTAGAGAAGATGGTAAAGGATGATCGCGGCCAGCCAGACGAAGAGGGAAAGATAGAGGAGGCTCAAGGCACCCACCAGGGCCGGAGACAGAAGTCCGCCCTCACCGGGAACCCAAGCCTTGAAGAACCAGGGTCCCAAGGCCCGCACGGAATAATCATAGGTCACGGGATGGATCACCCGGACGAGACGTCCGCCCAGGTCATAGACGAAGAGGATCGCCAGAAAGGGGGCCAATTCCCGGAGGATGCCCGACCGGCCCAGGGGAGGGACGGATCGGTCCAGGATGAGGAACAGGATGAGGGCCCAAACCGCCAGATCGAGGATGGCGAAGCCCAGGACAGCCGGCGATCCAATGCGGTTGGAGAACCAGGCTCCCAGCGCCACGGAGAACTGAAGAAGGAGAAGGACCGTCGCGAGGATCTCGGTGGACTGGAGGACCCAAGCCTTGCGCCTGAGGAAGTTCACGCACCCGCTCCCGAAAGAGGATAGTGCGATTTTAACACAAAGAAAGCCGCCGCTTTTGGCGGAATGAGAAATTAGGAATTAGGAGTTAATGAACACCTACGGGGATTACACAAAGGATAATAACCACAATATTCGGAAAGATCCGGCCTTGGCTCACCACTCCTCATTCATCATTCCCAACTGCTCATTGCCGAAGGTTAGGCCTCTGCCTTGTGCTTCTTCTCGGTCACGGAGACGATGTTCTCCCACACGAAGGTGTGCTTGATGTGGGCGATGCCGTCGTCCTCTTCCACGATGTAACAGGCCCTTCCCTGCGCATCCGTCGAGGGGCCGAACTTCTTGGGCTCCTTGAAAAGGAGGGTCTGACCCTCCACGGTGAGGATGGTGAGGGTGGTCATGGCTTGCGCTCCGGTTTCATCATGCATCGGGCTCCACGCCCGTGTCGCAGTGGTTCTCATGGCTCCTTGATATACGACGACCGAGGATTATTCAATGTTACAAACGGAAAATCGGAATGCGACAATCCTGTCCATTGGGTAATTCTTACACAGGCCGGATGCGGCAACATTTCCGGGTGAATCCTCGACGGGACGGGGGTTTTCCGCCGAGGACAGCAGGAAATATTCCCGATCGAGCGCCGCGAAAACGCCCCGCTCGAAGACGGCATGATAGTAGAATCGGTTCCATCAACCCCGGGAGCGTCCCATGAGTCTCTGGCAGGACTTCTGCACCCACAAGGGCAAGATCATCCATAAATGGGTCCATTACTTTCCCGTCTACGAGAGGCACTTCTCGTGGTTCCGGGACCGATCCGTCACCTTCCTCGAGATCGGCGTTTCCAAGGGTGGATCGCTGGCGATGTGGCAGAGGTATTTCGGCCCGCTGGCGAAAGTGGTCGGCATCGACATCGACAAGTCCTGCAAGAAGCATGAACAGGATGGCGTCTTCGTGCGCATCGGCGACCAGAGCGATCCGAAGTTCCTGCAAAGCGTCATCGACGAGTTCGGGATTCCGGACGTCGTGTTGGACGACGGAAGCCATGTGATGAAGCACATTTCCGCTAGCTTCGATCACCTCTATCCGAAGATGCCCAAGAACGGCGTTTACATGGTGGAGGACCTGCACACGGCCTATTGGGAGGAGTTCGGCGGGGGGGTGGATGAGCCCGGCACCTTCGTGAACCTCTGCAAGGGATACATCGACCGCCTGAACGCGGACCACAGCCGCGGGAAGGTGAAGCCGGACCTCATCACCCGGCAGACCCTCGGCATCCACTTCTACGACAGCATCGTCGTGCTGGAGAAGGGCGACGTCTGGCGCAAGGAAGCGCCCCAGAAGGGGGACCTGCCCCTCTCCCTGCGCGCCAAGAGAAAGGTCAAGAAACTGCTGGGAAAAAACCGCGACTGACGGGACAGCGGCTCAGGACGGTTCCGGTTCGTGCGCCTTCCGTCCGTAGACCTTCTCGTAGGCCTTGCAGAACGGGCACATCCCGCCTTCGATGGTCTTCACGAACCAGAAAACCGGGCCCTTCTGGTCCCTGCGGGCCTTGCGGCACACGGGGCATTCGACGCACTTCTGCGCCATCCGCCGGTCCTTCTCGGTGATCCCCGAACCCATTTCCGACTCCTTTCACCACCAGGCCGCTTCGCGGCCCACCACCCCCCTTACGGGGGGCACCAAAAGACACTTGGGTTAACAACCACAAATACAAAATGAACCTGCAACCGACCGCTCACCACCAGGCCGCTTCGCGGCCCACCATCCCCCTTACGGGGGGCACCAGAAGACTCTTGGGTTAACAACCACAAATACAAAATGAACCTGCAACCGGTCTTTCACCACCAGGCCGCTTCGCGGCCCACCACCCCCTTACGGGGGGCACCAAACAACCTTTGCCTTATTGGCTATTTAATTCCTGCCTACTAGTGCGGCGCGCAGCGCCATGGTGGCCGCCGAAGGCGGCTGGTGGTAAATCATTCCCAAGCTTCGGATGGATCGTTCAGATGGCGAAGTATTCCGCGGCGGGGTGGTGCAGGACGATCGCGCACGTGGACTGTTCCGGCACCATCATGAACCCCGGCGTCAGCGTCATCCCGATGTTCTTTTCCGGCTCCAACACCGCGAAGATCTTCGCGTTATCCGCCGTGTCCGGCAGGGCCGGGTAACCCGGCGAATACCTCTTCCCGCGATTCTCGGACAAGCCCCACTCGGCACGGATGCGCCGGTGCAGCCATTCGGCCATCGCCTCGGCGGTCTGGACCGCCAAGCCGTGAAGGAACAGCGCGTCCGTATACTTCCCCTCCCGATTCAATCTCTCGATGGCTTCCGTGGCTTTGGGACCCGCGGTCACCACATGGAAGGCGACCTGGTCCTTTTCACCGGACGACAGCGGGCGTAAATAATCCGCCAGGCACAAGCCCCGGGGATCCCTTCTCTGGCGCGGGAAGGAGAACCGCAGGACCTCGCGTTTCGGGTCTTTGGCGTCGAAGACGGCGACGGAATCCCCGTCGCGACCCGCCTGGAAGAAGCCGTAGAGGGCCTTAGGATCGAAAAGCTGGTCCCGAAGGACCTGTTCCTGCAACTGCAGGCGCAGGGGTTCGTACTTCGTCCGGATCAAATCCCGGTATTCCTCCGGGGACTTGGCCTTCACACCCCAATTCAACTTGTAGAGCTGGAGCAGGTCGAGATGCGCCCACACTTCCCGCAGGGGGATCCGGTCGATGACGGCCGTGCCGAGGAAAGGCGCCTTCGGAACGTCGGGCGCGGGCTTCACGGAGGAGGCGGGGGCCGGCGCCGGCGGTACAGCGGCGGCGTTCGCATCCAGGTCGCGGTATCGGTCGGCTTCCTCGCGGACCTGGCGGCGAAAGCCGTCGCGCAGCTGGGCGTCGGAGAGCTTGTTGAGGATCGAAAGTCCTTCGAAAGCATCCTTGGAATAGAACACGCCCGGCTCGTAATAGACCCCCCCGGGGAACCCGACCCGGTGGGCGAAACGGTGGTTGATGGCGGCCCCGCCCAGGAGGACCGGGAACGACAAACCCGCCTTGGCCAATTCCTCGACGCAGAGCGGCATCTGCTTGGAGGTCGAGACCAGGAGGGCCGAAAGCCCGATGGCGTCGGCCTTCAGTTCCTTCGCCTTCTGGACGATGACCTGCACGGGCACCTGCTTGCCCAGGTCGTGAACGGTGTAGCCGTTGTTCGAGAGGATGGTCTTCACGAGGTTCTTGCCGATGTCGTGGACGTCCCCGTACACGGTGGCCAGCACCACCGTCCCCTTGGAAGCGCTCGCGTTCTTGTCCAGGAACTTCTCGGCGTGGGACACGGCCCGCTTCATGACCTCCGCGGACTGGAGCACGAAGGGCAGGATGATCTCCCCGGCGCCGAACCGGTCGCCCACCTCCTTCATGGCGGGCAGGAGAACGCCGTTGATGGCGTCCACGGCGCTCCGGCCCTTCAGGACCTCGTCGAGGTCCTGCTCGATGCCCTCGCCCTTGCGGTTCACGATCTTCCAGCGGACCCGTTCCTCCGCGGAAAGCCCCTTCAGGGGATCGCCGGCGGGCGCCGCCGAGGCCGGGCCCCGGCCCTCGAAACATTTCAGGAGCGCGGCCAGGGGATTCTCTCCCCGGTTGAAGAGCAGGTCCTCGGCGAGACGGCGCTCCTCCTCCGGGATGGAGGAATAGGCCCGGATGTCGAGGGGGTTCAGGATGGCGGCGTCGAGTCCGGCTTTCACCGCGTGGTACAAAAAGACCGAGTTGAGCACTTCCCGCACCGACTTGGGAAGCCCGAAGGACACGTTGGAGAGTCCCAGGATGGTGCGCGCGCCGGGGATCTCCTTCTTCACCAAACGGATGGCCTCGAGGGTCTCGACGGCCGAATCGGCCAGGTCCTTCTCGCCGGTCGCGAGGGTGAAGGTCAGGCAGTCGAAGAGCAGGTCCTCCGCGGAAATGCCGTAGTCCCTCTCGCACCGGGCCTGGATCCTTTTCGCGACTTCGAGCTTGCGGTCCCGGGTCCTGGCCATGCCCTGCTCGTCGATCGTCAGGGCCACCAGGAGCGCGCCGTAACGGGCCGCGACGGGACAGATCCTCTTCAGGCGCGATCCGTCACCTTCCAGGTTGATGGAATTCACGAGCGCGCGCCCCGGGTACTGCATCAAGGCCGCCTCCAACACCTCGGGTTCGGTGGTGTCGATCATGAGGGGCGCATCCACGCCGAGAGCCAGTTTCTTCACCAAGGCCCGCATCTGCGCCTTCTCGTCGGAGCGCTCCGTCATGGCCACGCACACGTCGAGCGCATGGGCCCCGGCCTCGGCCTGGGCGCGGGCCAACTGGAGAAGCCCCTCATAATCGTTCTTGAGAAGCATCTCCTTGGCCTTCTTCGAGCCCTGGGCGTTGATGCGCTCGCCCACGATGAGGGGCTTGGGGTCCTGGTCGAGGGGCACGCGCTTGATCATGGAAGACGCGTCATTGCTACCCGGAAGGACGCGGATCTTGGGAGCCCTTACGCCCACCGCCTCGACGACCCGGCGAATATGCTCGGGGGTCGTCCCGCAACAGCCGCCCACGATGGCGACTCCGAATTCCTCCACGAATTCCTTGTGTGCCGAGGCCAACTCCTCCGGCATCAGGGGATAGAAGGCTTTCCCGCCTCGGTTCTCGGGGATCCCGGCGTTGGGTTGTACGATGACGGGAAAAGGGGAGGTCTGGCAGAGAATCCGCACCGAATCGCGCATTTCCTTCGGACCCGTCGAGCAATTCAGGCCCAGCACGTCGATGGGGAGGCGACGAAAGGTCGCGATGACCGAGGCGATATCGGTCCCCAGGAGCATGCGTCCCGTGGAATCGAGGGTCACGGACACGATGAGGGCGGCCTTCGACCCCCTCTCTCGGCGGGCCCGGTCGGCTCCCAGGGCGCTGGCCCGGACCTCCAGGATGTCCTGGCCGGTCTCGACGATGAGCGCGTCCACGCCGCCCTCCAGAAGGGCGAGGGTCTGATCGTAGAACGCCTGCTCGATCTCCTCCACCGTGACACGCCCCAGGTCGGGATCCTCGCTGGCCGGAAGGAAGCCGGAGGGTCCCAGATCGCCCACGACGAAACGGGGCTTCTCGGGTGTCGAATGGGCAACCGCCGCCTCCCGGGCCAGTCGGGCGGCGGCCAGGTTCAGTTCACGGACCTTGTCCTCCAGGCCGTATTCGGCGAGCTTGAAGCGGCTTCCGGAGAGTGTGTTGGTCAGGATCGCGTCGCATCCGGCCTTCAGGTATCCCTCGTGAACGGCGCGCACCATCGAGGGCTTGGAGAGGACCAGCCAATCGTTCAGGCCCTCGTGCCCCTCGAAATCCTCCTTCGTGGGACCCAGGGATTGGAGATAGGCGCCCATGGACCCGTCGAAAACGAGGACCCGCTTCTTCAATTGTTCAAGAAACGTCGGTTTTACCACGAAAACGAAACCTCCAGCAAACACTCCCCTCTCCCTTTGTCCCTCCCCCGCCCGCGGGGGAAGGAATACTCTTTCCCTCGCCCGCCTGCGGGAGAGGGCAGGGTGAGGGGCCGTTAGTCTATCAGTTTATATTCGTTTACCCAATACCCGTTCCGTGAATGGGTCGTCCATGAGTTATAATAATGTTGGAGCCTTTCTTGGTGTCTTCGTGGTGAATCCGGGAGGTGTCCCATGACAAACAAAGAACCCAAATTCCTCGTGGACCTGAAGAACCGGGTCTTCCTCTCAGCCAAACCCCACCAGGACATCATCGACGAGAACGGCCTCGATCCGGCCGGGTACGACAACTATTTCAAGGGTTGGGTCACCGACCTCAAAGCCAAGTTCTGGGTGGATCACATGGAAGACCTGGTGTTCCGCTACTGGGACCAGGCCCGCATGGCCTTCCGGGCCCTGGTGGACGGCGAATGGCTCACCAAGGCCTCCAAGCTTTATGCCATCGTGAACGGCCGCGACGAAAACGCGGGGACCGTGGCCGACATTCTCGGAGGGGCCTTGGGTCCCTTTGCGGACAAGCACATCGGGACCGCCAAGAACCTGGACCTCAAGGGCTACCTCAAGGCCGGCCAGCTCTTCCGCATCCGCACCACCCTTCGCATCGCATCCAACCGGTATATCTGGAAGGACACCCAGGGCCGCCTGGTGCGCGACGTCAGGAACGCCCATCCCAAGACCCTCCCCATCCGCTGGGAGAAAACCGTGGACGGCCTCAAGAAGAAGGGCTCCGGAACCGTTCAGTCGGTGGACGTTCGGATCTTGCTGCCCCGTTAAGCAGGGCAGCCCCGAGCGGGGTTTAGGGGTGCCGAGATAACCGCCCGTAAAATAAAAAAAAGCCCCGCCGCCCTTTCCGGGCGGCGGGGCTTTTTGCTGGAGAACCCTTTCTATTCCTCGTTCTCATCGCCCCAGGTCCCCATCATGGGTCCCTGTTCCTGTCCCATCCCCGGTCCGGCGGCCCCGCCCTTCATGCCCGGTCGTCCGCCCTTCATCATCGGTCGGTTTCCCATGCGCGTCTTCATCATCTCCTGGCGGATGGAACGCACCTTCTCCCAATCCTGCGCCCGCTCCGCGGCCACCAGGCGCTTCTTCTGGTCCAGGGTCTTGTCGGCCATGACCTTCTGCTCATCCAAGCGCTTCAACATCTGCGCCTTGTTCTTCGGATTGTTCTTCTCCACTTCCGCCTTGTGATGCTTGATCCCCAACAATGCCCTCTCGTGCTGGGCCGTATAAAGCGCCAACCGGGCGTCCCAGACCTTCTCCTGGGCCGCCTTGACCTCGGGCACCTGCAGCATCTTGTCGACATAGGGCCTGGCTCCCGGCGCCTTACCCTTCGCGGCCACGGCGGGTTTCTCGGCCGCCATGACCGGAACGACGAAAGCAACCGCCAACACGGACAACAGGATCCTCTTCATTCTTGCTTCCTCCTTGGGGTTTTCCGACACACCTTTCGGACGCGAGAAGGCCATTATAGGTTCCACCCGGAGAGGATGTTCCTCATTTCTTGTTCGGATTCCACGGCCTTTTCCTCGTATTCCCTCCGCCAGAAATGCACTCCCTTGAACCCCTCCTTCCCCGCCAATTTGCGCACCTCGGTCTTGAAGGACTGGACCGCGCGGGACACGTCCTCGTCGCAGCGGGAGAAATCCAGAAGAAGAGAAAGGGTGTCGGGCGCGAAGAAGGAACCCGCCACCCTCAGACCGGGATAGCGGCGCGGAAGAGCATCCAGGGCGTGCTGCGCAACGCGCAGGATGTCGCCGGTGAGGGAAGCGCCCTCCGCCGTACGCAGGACCACATGGTGGATGGAACAAGGATCAAAGGACATTCTCACCGCCTCAACCGCAACGATCATTTACCACCAGGCCGCTTCGCGGCCCACCACCCCCCTTACGGGGGGCACCAAACAACCTTTGCCTTATTGGCTAATTAATTCCTGCCTACTGGTGCGGCGCGAAGCGCCGTGGTGGTCCCCGAAGGGGACTGGTGGTGAATCAAGCCTTTGCTAATTTTTCGGCGAGGTAGGAGGAACGGGTGAGGGGGGAGGCCTGGACCTTGAGTCCCATCGCCCTTCCGGCCTCCGCGAAACGCGCGTATCGCTCCAGCGGCACGATTTCCGTCACTTCCAGAATCGTCCCCGGGGGCTTCAGGTATTGCCCGATGGTGAAGGTCGACGCCCCGGCTTCCCTCGCATTCTTCAGGACCGCAACAACCTCCTCCAACGTCTCGCCAAACCCCACCATCAGTCCGCCTTTCAGGACGACCGACGGGTCCGCATGATGCCGGAACCAGCGGAACAACCCGAGGGACCTTTCGTAATCGGCGCCCGGGCGGATGGCGCGGTACAAGCGCGGGACGGTCTGCAGGTCATGGGCGATCACGTCAGGAGGCCCTTCCAGAAGACGGGCGTAAGCCCGTTCGTCGCCCTTGAAGTCCGGCACCAGGGCCTCGACCTTCATTCCGGGGCGACCCTCCCGCAGAACCCTCACGATGCGGGCGTAATGGGAAGCCCCGCCGTCGGCCAGGTCGTCGCGGTTGGGGCTGGTCATGACCAGGTATCGGAGGTCGAGAGCGTTGGCGAGTTCCAGGACGCGGGAGGGTTCCTCCGGATCCAGCGGCTGGGGGCGTCCGGTCGTGACGGCGCAGAAGGGGCAGCCCCTCGTGCAGACGTCGCCCATGACGAGGATCGAGACCGTGCGGTGCTTCAGGAGGCACTCGCCCCGGTTGGGGCACTTCGCTTCCTCGCAGATGGTGGGCATCCCACCCGGTAGCTTTGCCATCTCGTCCCGGAAAGACGCCTTGGGGTTCTTGTTGATCAGGAACTCAGGAACGGGCATCTTCACCACCACAATCAAGGGATGAACCGCCAAAGCAATTAACCATTCACCACCAGGCTGCTTCGCAGCCCACCAGCGGCCTTCGGCCGCCACCAGCAGGCACTTGGATTGACAACCACAGAACAACGCAAACCAACAACTGACCATTCACCACCAGGTCGCTTCGCGGCCCACCACCCCCCTTACGGGGGGCACCAGAAGACTCTTGGGTTAACAGCCGTCCAAAACGCGCAACCACAACAACCGGGGCCGATTACAGAACCAATCTCTTAATGCCGCGATTCATGACCCCGACGTTGAAGTTCATGAGCATTCCGAGCCTTTTCTTTGCCAGCTTCATGTACGTAAGCACTTGAGCCTGATGGACCGGCAAAGTCATTTCGACAGCCTTGATCTCGACGATCACCTCGTCCTCGACAAGAAGATCGATCCGCAGATTTGCATCGAGCATTTCGTCCTTGTAAGCGATCGGTATTTGTTTCTGGCGCTCGACTCGAATGCCCATTCTCGTCAGCTCGCGAAACAGGCAAACTTCGTATACCTGCTCAAGCAAGCCGGGGCCCAGTTCCCGATGAACCTCAATCGCCGCGTTCACGATCGCCTTTGCAATCTCGTCCAACTTCGGGTCGACCGGGTCTTTCGATTCCTGATGCTGTAGCATGCTCTGTTCTTCCCAATCTCACCTGGTGGGGCCCGAAGGGCCCTGGTGGCCGCCAAGGGCGGCTGGTGGTGAACGTGATTTTGGCTTTGTATTGCGACATGTCCGTTATTGGGCGCCGAATCGTCTTGCCGTTACATGCAGGCGGTGAGGCGGGGTTCCTTCACGGCCTTCACCTCGTCCAGGCGCGACACGGGCGTCTGGTGGGGCGCGGTCTTGAAGATCTCCGGTGTCTTTTCCATCTCCTCCCGGATCTTGAGCATGGCATCCAAG
>CAZGWJ010000059.1:0-17142 GCA_964529445.1 uncultured bacterium | reverse complement strand
GCCCTCGCCGACCGACAGCCCGACCGCCACGCCTGCCCACACGCCCACCGCGACCCCGACGGCCTCCCCCACTTCCACACAGACCCACACACCCACGGATACTCCGACCTCCACTCCGACTGGCACTTCGACCCACACCTCCACTTCGACCGACACTGCCACTCCCACCTCGACCCCGACCGATACGCCCACATCGACCTGGACCTTCACGCCGACCCCGACCGATTCCCCCACCGATTCGCCGACCCCGACCGACACACCAACCTGGACTTACACTTTCACCGCGACGCACACCCCGACTCACACGCACACCTACACCCCCACGCCCACCTTCACGCCCACGCCCACCCCCACCCCCGCGGTCGCCATTCGGAAACACGCCACGCCGTTCAACCCGCAGGCCGGGATGGCGGTCACGTATCGGCTTGAGATCCCCGTCACGGGCGAGCCGGTCACCCAGGCCCGCCTTTGGGATACGGTCCCCGCCGGAATGACCTTCGAGGAGGCCTTCCCGGTCTCGACCCCCGTGGCCACCCTTTCCGTGCTGGTCCTCCCATCCCCGGGGCCCACGCCCGGTGAGGGACATCTCCTGGTCTGGGATTTCCCGCTCCTGCCGACCGGCAACCACGCGGTCTCCTATTCGGCCCGCGTCGCTGAAATGACCTTCGGGGGTGCGGTGCTGTTCAACGAGGCCGCCCTGACCCACCTGCAGGGTCCCACGCCGCTCGTCACCCGCTGTGCCGTGACGGTGCGCGGGGATTGGCTGCTCAAGGTGCTGGTCTTCAACGGGGCGGGCGAAGTGGTGAAGACGATCCTGGTGACCGAGGTTTCCAAACCCCTCCTCGACATCCACGTGAGGGTGGACGACCGGATCGACTCGCTCCATGACATCGCCTATGTGTATTACCAGGGATTCATCATCGGGCATTGGGACGGAACGAACGAGGAGGGCCACCCGGTGTCGAACGGGCAGTACTACGTGAAGATCGACAACATCGACGTCTACGGATCGGTGGAAAGCGTCACTACGGACGTGACGGTGAGCCGCATCATGGCCTCCGTGAAAGTCAGCGTGTTCAACGCCGCGGGAGAACTGGTTCTTCCCCTTTCCGACACGCTCCTCGATGCGGGCACCGTCACGAAGGACGTGCAGGTCTCCCACCGCGTCATCCGCCCCTCCTATGCCGGCGGCAACACCAACGCGGCCCTGACCCTCACGCTGGGTGATGGCACCCAACTCGTCTGGGACGGGAGGGATTCGCTGGGACAGATCGTGCCGAACGGCCAGTACTATATCGAGGTGAGGACGACCGACGAGGAGGGGTCTTCAATGGTGATCGTCCGCGAGGTCACCGTCACGCACGGGGACCTGGCCCTGTCGTCGGGCGTGGTCGCTTATCCCAATCCGGCCGGCGTCGGCGTGACGGCGGTTCGTTTCGTGGCGCGGGACCCCGTCCATTCCTTGACCCTGAAGGTCCGGGTCTACGACCTGGCGGGCCAGCTCGTCCGGGTCCTGGAAGGCCCGCCGGGAGCCGGCGAGGCCTCGTGGGACCTGTCGAGCCGCCGCGTGGTGAACGGGATCTACCTGGCGGTGGTGGAGATGCGGGAGGCCGCGGGCGGCCTGGAACGGCGCGTGCTCAAGGTCTTGATCCTCCGCTGAACCCCGGGCCGCCCTATCGGCCCCGGCGCCCCGCGATATCCACGCCCACGGCCGCGATCAGGATCAATCCCTTGAGGATGGGCTGCCAGAAGGCCTCGGTGTTCATCAGGCTCATGCCGTTGTCCAGCGAGGCCATGACCAATCCGCCCAGGAGCGCCCCCCAGACCGAGCCGCGTCCTCCCATCAGGGAGGTGCCACCGATGACGGCCGCCGCGATGGCGTCCAGTTCCATCATGCGACCCGCATCCGACGTGGCGGCCCCGACGCGGGCCGTCAGGACGATCCCTGCCAAGCCCGTCATCAATCCCATCAGGGTGAAGACGCCCACCAGGCGGGGGCGGATGGGTATTCCGGAATAGAAGGCCGCCTCACGATTCCCCCCGATGGCGTACAGGTGCCTCCCGAAAGGCGTGTGGGAGGCCGCGGTCGAGAGGATAAAGGCGACCGCCAGGAGCAGGAGTACCGGGACGGGGATGCCGTGGTACGAGTTCATGACGGCCGTGGACGCGACGGCCAAAGCGGCCAACCCCAGGAAGGCCCATCGCGGACCCGGGGCCGAGCGGAAGGCCCGATGGAGGGAATAGAGCACCACCACGCCGGCCAGCATCCACCCCGCAGCGGCCGGAACGAAGGCCTGTCCGATGAAAAGGTAGTCCGGCGTGGGCGAGATGGCCACTCCGCCTGTGATGCCGAGAAGCGCCCCCTGGCAGACGAGCATGCCCCCCAGGGTCACGATGAAGGGCGGGATCGAGAACCGGGCCACCAGCAATCCCTGGAGGCAACCCAGGAGGGCGCCGACGGCGAGGGGAGCCGCGAACGCGGCCCAAAGGGGCCATCCCCGCGTCACGAACACCATGGCCGACAGGGCGCCCATCAGGCCGGTCATGGCCCCCACGGAGAGGTCGATCTGTCCGGCCACGATGACCAGCACCATGCCGGCCGCCAGGATGGAGGTGACCGACATCTGGCGCGCCAGCAGGGACAGGTTCCGGGAGGAGAGGAACACGCCGTCGGTGGTGACGGTGAAGATGGCCCAGATGCCGATCACCGCCATCACCATCGTCAGGGCCCGCCAGGGGATCGTCATCCTCCGGTTCGCGTCGTCCATGGCTTTCCTTCCGTCCTACGAGAGTGTCGCGGCGGCCAGCACCTTCTCGGGCGTTGCCTCTTTCTCGTCCAAGGGGCCCGTTGCGCGACCCTGGTTCATCACGAGCACCCGGTGGCTGATCCCCAGCACCTCGGGGAGATCGGAGGAGACCAACACCACCGCCAGGCCCCGTCCGGCCAGGGTGCCGATCAGGTCATACATCTCCGACTTGGCGCCCACGTCGATGCCGCGGGTAGGCTCGTCCAGAAGCAGGACCTTCGGCGCGGTGATCAACCACTTCCCTACCACGACCTTCTGCTGGTTCCCGCCCGACAATTGGCTGACCGGGGTCGGGAGTCCCGGCGTCTTGATGCGCAGGTTCCGCACCTGGTCGCCCGCCTCGCGCCCGGCTTCCCCGTGATCGAGGAAACCGTTGTGCGCGAAACGCCTCAGGGAGGGCAGGACCAGGTTCTCGCCCACCGACGACTCGAGGACGAGCCCGTAGCGTTTTCGATCCTCGCTCACCAGCGCCACCCCGGCGGCGATGGCCTCGGCCGGCGACGCGAAGGGCGCCCTGACGGTGCCGTCGACCGAAAGGCGGCCCGTCACGGGCCCGCGACCCGCCCCGAAGAGCGACGCGAGCAGGGCCGTCCTTCCGGCCCCCATGAGCCCCGCCACGCCCAGCACCTCGCCCGCGCGAACCTCGAAGGAGACGTCCTTCACGACCGGCCGTCCGGAACCGAGGGGGTCCGAAACGCGCCAATCCTCCACCTTCAGGAGGACCCGGCCCTCCCGCCGGGGCGGCCGGTGATACAGGTCCTTCACCTCACGACCCACCATGTCGGAAATGACCCGATTCATGTCCGCTTCCCCCGTCGACCGGGTCGAGATGGACCGTCCGTCCCGAAGCACGGTGACCCGGTCCGCCACGCGGAAAACCTCCTCCAGCCGGTGACTGATGTAGATGCAGGAGACGCCCTGCCGCGCGAGATCCCTCAACAGGTCGAGGAGCCGGTTCGTGTCGGCCTCCGGCAGGGCGGCCGTGGGTTCGTCGAGAACGAGCAGGGAGGCCTTCTTGGAGAGGGCCTTGGCGATCTCGACCATCTGCTGATGGCCGACGCCCAGGTCCTTCACGGGGATGGAAGGATCCAGGGTGAGACCCACCTGGCCCAGGGCCTCGCCCGCGATGCGCCGGGCCTCGTCCCAGCGGATGAGGCCGCCCGAGACCGGCTCCCGGCCCAGCACGATATTCTCCGCAATGGACATTTCCGGTACGAGGGCCAATTCCTGGGCAATGAGGGCCACTCCCAGGTCCTCCGAATCCCGGAGGTCCCGCAATCGCAGGGGCACACCCTCGAGGAGGATCTCGCCCCCGAAGGTCCCGGCGGGATGAACACCGCAGAGGACCTTGATGAGGGTGCTCTTGCCCGCGCCGTTCTCGCCGCAGAGGGCATGGATCTCGCCCTTTTCCAGCGTGAACGATACGCCGTCCAGGGCCCGCACCCCGGGGAAATCCTTGGTGATATCTTTTAGTTCAAGCAGAGACACGTCATACCACAAAGACACGAAGTCACGAAGTAAACATCCTCCATTATCCCGTCCCCTTTCACTCCCGAATCTTCGTGCCTTAGTGCCTTCGTGGTGGATCCGTTCAGTTGTTCGGGACGTCCTTGTACACGGCCTCCATCTTCTGGTATCCGTCCGCGATGACCGTGGAGACGAGGTTGTCCCGGTCCACGGATACGGGCGGAAGAAGGATGGACGGGACTTCCTTCTTCCCGTTGTGGACGGTCTGGACGGCATCGGGCAGGGGGTCCTTCCGCGCCAGGGCCACGGCGGCCTCGGCGGCGCGGGTGGCCAGCTTGGAGATGGGCTTGTATACCGTCATGCTCTGGGTTCCCGCCACGATGCGCTGGCAAGCCGCGAGGTCCGCATCCTGGCCCGACACCGGGACCTTTCCCGCCAGTTTCTGTTCCGCGAGGGCCTGGATGGCGCCGCCCGCCGTGCCGTCGTTCGATACCACCACGGCATCCACCTTGTTCTGGTTCCGCGTCAAGGCGTTCTCCATGATCTTCAAGGCCTCGACGGGCAGCCAGTCGTTCGCCCACTGGTCCGCCACCACCTTGACGTCCCCGCGGCGGATGGCGGGATCGAGGACGTTCATCTGCCCCTTGCGGAAGAGGGTCGCGTTGTAATCGGTGGGGGCTCCCCCGATGAGGACGTAGTTGCCTCTCGGTCGAAACTTCAGGACGTAATCGGCCTGCAATTCCCCCACCTTCACGTTGTCGAAGGAGACGTAAAGGTCGAGGTCGCAATCGTTGATGATTCGGTCGTAGGCCAGGACCGGCACGCCCTGCTTGTGGGCCGATTCCACGATGCTCCCCATGCTCTTGCCATTGTGGGGGATGACCACCAGCACCTGGACACCCTGGGTCAGCAGGTTCTCAGCCTGGGAGTTCTGAAGGGCGTCGTTGGAATTGGCGGCCTGCACGAGTACGCGGGCGCCCAGTTCCTCGCAACGCTTCACGAAGAGGTCGCGGTCCTTCTGCCAGCGTTCCTCCTTCAACGTGTCCATCGAAAGCCCGATCTTGACGCGCGTGTCGGTCGCTTTCGGACCGCACCCCGGGAGGATACCAAGGCACAGAACGAACGCCAGCAGGGTTCTTTTCTTCACGGGAGACCTCCGTTTCGGGATGGGGCTCAACGATACGAACCATGACACGAAAACATCTTAATTCACATCCAACGCTAAGACGCGAAGAAAGGCGAGGTTTTTCGGAAGACGGTCAAGCGAACCAGGATCCGCGGTTCTGATCGGATTACGCCATGCCGTTCTTCGCGGCTTCGTAACTTCGCGTTGGCCTCGTATTTGTCAAAGCCGTTGTTGGATGGCGGCGAATCGGTCCTTCAAGGCGGGGTAAAGTGCCCGAAACTCCGCGTACCACTCGTCGTACCGCGCCGCGGCCTTCCGGTTCGGCTCCACGGAGGAGACCACGCGGACCAGGCGCGAACAGGCGGCGGGCACCGAGGGGAAGACCCGGGCGCCCACGAGCGCCAGAATGGCCGCCCCGTAGGCCGGGCCCTCTCCGGAGTTCACGGTGACGACCTCCGAACCGTACACGTCGGCCTGCAATTGCCGCCAGAAAGCGCTCTTGGCGCCTCCCCCGGTGGCCACCACCCGCTTCACGGGCACCTTCAGCTCCCGGAAGATTTCGAGCGAGTCCCTCATCCCGAAGGTGATGCCCTCGAAGACAGCCCGGGCGAAATGCGCCCGGCCGTGGCGCGAGGAGATTCCCACGAAGGCCCCCCGGGCGTGGGCGTCCTTGTGAGGCGTGCGTTCGCCCATGAGGTAGGGCATGAAGAGAAGCCCCTCCGACCCCTCCGGCACGCGCCGCGCGGCCGCCGCCAGCACGTCGTAGGGATCCTTCCCGGGCGCCCTCTCCGAAAGGCCGAGGGTATCCCGGTACCAGCGCAGGGACATCCCCGCAGAGAGCATGACGCCCATCAGGTACCACTTTCCCGGCACGCTATGGCAGAAGGTGTGGGCGCGCATCAGGGGATCCACTTTCACGGTGTCGGAATGCGCGAAGAAAACGCCCGATGTGCCCAGGCTGGCCATGACCTCGCCTGTCCGGATGATGCCGTTCCCCACCGCGCCACAGGTGTTGTCGGCCCCGCCCCCGACCACCGGGGTTCCCGGCGCGAGACCCATCGCCTTCGCGGCCGAAACACCGGTTCTTCCGCAGATATCCTGGGATTCGAACACCTTCGGGAACCAGGAAAGGGGCAACCCGAGGCGTCCCAGGATTTCCCGCGACCAGCGGCGATTTTTCACGTCGAAAGCGAGGGTTCCGGCCGCGTCGGAGACCTCCATCGCGTATTCGCCGGTCATGCGGTAGCGGATGTAGTCCTTGGGCAGGAGGACCTGGGCGATGCGGGAGAAAACCCTCGGCTCGTTCCTCCTCACCCAGAGGATCTTGGGCAGGGTGAACCCCTCCAGGGCGGGATTCGAGACCCATCTCCGGAGGTTGGAGAGACCCACGCGGCGGGTGATCTCGGCGCACTCGGCGTGGGTTCGGGTATCGCACCACAGGAGCGCCGGACGCAGGACCTCGCCCCTGCGATCGAGGAACACGGAGGAATGCATCTGACCCGAGAGTCCCACTCCCTTCACGGCATGGGATGCGACACGCGCCCTCATCAGGGCGCCCTTCACGGCCGCGCAGGCGGCCTTCCACCAGACGCCGGGGTCCTGCTCCGCCCATCCGGGTTTCGGGGTCGAGAGGGAATACTCTGCCGTGACCTTCGAAAGCACCTTCCCCGCCGCGGAGACCACGATCGCCTTCGTGCCGGACGTCCCGATGTCGATGCCGACGACGTAAGCCATACGACCTCCTCGTGTTGGTCCCGAAACTCACATGTCGATGACGCTCATCTTCTCAAAAACGGACGGGAGTCGGTTTGAAAGGTTTGAAAAGTGCGAAAAGTGTGACCGGGTCGGCAAAGAACCGGACTTTCAAACCTTCACACTTTTCGAACTTTTCACACGCAAACGCCTCATCGGTAAAGGTTCAACTCCAGGATCTCGAACCAGCCCTTGGCCGGCCCCAAGACCTGGATCTTCATCGTTTTGGGACCGTTGAAGTCCCGTTGTCCGTTCCCGATCTTCTCCTTCCAGGACGGTTTCTTCAATGCGCTGAAGGGGATGCGAATGGGGTTCCAGCCGGCGGGCAGGGTGACCTCGGCGCCCCAATCCTCCCCGTCGGGATCATCCACCACCAGCTTGATCCGGGCCCCGTTGCCCCGGGCCATGAGGGCCAATCCCTTGGCGGAGGACCAATCCCCCTCCAGGGAGATGCCCGTGACCACCCATTCGCCCGTCTTGAACTCGCAGCGGAACGCCCGGCCCTCATCCGTGTCGACCATCAAGTTCTTCACGCTCCAGTCGCCGGCCCCGTTCTTCCAGAAACTGCCCGAGGAGAGCGCGTTGAGATCGAGGACGGCGCCGGGAGCCGGGCGAGGCGGCTTCTCGGTGGCCTTCAGGTTCTCCAGGTCGGTTTCGGACTCGACCTGCTGGCGGAACGCGCCGCGGAAGGGCGCCTTCACGAAGGTCAGGAAGAGGTTGGCCGCCGCCGCGTCCAATGCGGCTTCATTGGCCTGGCGGAACTCGGAATAATCGATGTAGCGGGGGAACCCCTGTCCATCGTCCACGATGCCGGGGACCACGGACCCCGGCAGGGGCTTGCCGGTATCCGTGGTCTGGTTGCGGGGGTACCGGTCGCCGCGCCCGACCACGAAGCAATAACCGCTGGGGTTCATCCCGTATACCCATTGCCGGTACGGCTCGATGAGACTGTAAGCGTCCAGCTTCGGGAAGACCCTCTGCAGGTAGAAGATCTCCACGGCGGTGGCCAGGAGCGTTGCGTTGTTGCCCTCCTCGAAACCGGCCACATACCTCACCCCGAAGGGGTTCTTCGCCGAAAGCTCCCGGAGGGTCTTCAGGTGTTGGGTCAGGGCCCGGCGAATGCGGGCCTTGGCCTGGTTCTCCGGAAGGAGCGGGTAGAGTCTCAGGAGGGCCAGGATCTGGTTGCCGCGCCAGCTCATGGGTTCCAATTCGCCTTCCAGGACGGAGGGCAATCGCTTGAGCGCGGCATTCAGGTAGGAGGGCTCCAGTGTCAAACGGTGCAATTCGACGGCGGCCCAGAAGGAGGACGCCGGATGCTCGGGATAGCACCCGGTGATGCAGGGACGGGCCGGCTGATTCTGGTTCCGTGAGACGTAGGCCCACCCCCTCAGGGCGCTCTGCTCGAGCTTGCCCGCGAGGGCCGGGTCCCGCCTTTCCAGCACGTGGGCGCCCAGGGCCGCCGTGGCCACCCAGCGGGCGGTGACGTCCGCCCACTTGTCCGTGTCGAGGTAGCGCTTGCCCCTGGATTCCACCACCCGCTCGAACACGCCGCCGTCCTTGTCCTGCATCTTCAAGCCCCACTTCAGGGCCTCGCGGAGCCATTCGAGGTGGTCGGGCACGAGGTTGTGGTCGGTATCCGTCTTGGGGTTGAACTCCTCGGCCACGAGGAGCATGAAATCCAGCGCGACCGGGAACCGGCTCATGTTCTTCCCCGTTCCGCCGTCGTCGTGAAAACCCCCGCTCACGTCGATGCGCTCCTCCATCCCGTAGGCCGGGGGGAATTGCAGGATCGGCTGACGATCGGCCAGCGCGTCGGCCGGGGCCGGATAGGCGTCCTTCTGGTGGCAGGCCCGGTGATAGGGGGGCATGGATTTGCCGCAACGCTGGGCCCGGAAGAATCCCCCCAGGACGAGGGTGGCCGTTGAATCATAGACTCCCTTCCGGATCGAGAACGTCTCGCTCCGGGCATTGCCGGCCTGGAGGACGAACCCCCTCCCGATCCCGTTGTAGGCGCTGAAATCCATCAGGTAATAATCCCGGTTCCAACGGGTTCCCCACTTGACGAGCCGTCGGCTGAAGACGGCCTTGCGATCCTGGAGGAGGTTGAAGGTCTCGGTGCCGGGGTCCTGCCCCACGGGCGTCTCCAGGAGGGCCCACTTGCGCGACTCGGGCAGGTAGCCGACCTGGCAATAACGGATGACCGGCCGGCTCAGGGGACGGAAGGGGTTCGGGTCGAAGAAACCGGAGAGGTTGTTCCCGCGGGGAATGCGGCGCGGGGACCAGACCACGAGGCCGTCCGTGGGGGCGACTCCGTTCGAGGCGGCATCGAGAAGTCGGACCGAGGCGGGTTTGCCTGGCAGGAGGTAGTATCCGGGGTCTTCGGACGAAACATCGCCCGATGAAACGGGGAACGACCCGTCCTCGTCCGTCAGGAGAAGGTCACCGAAACTGGAGGAATCGCGGGAGGATCGGCCGCCCCAGGAGGACCAGCTGAGCGTCCTCTCCCATCCCGCGGAGGAATCGGAGTCGTGGATGGACAAGTCGAGGCCCATGAGGGCTCCGGGCCGGGTCAACCCCGGGAACCCGATCTTGTCGAGCTCGATGGACGCCTCGAGGGCATAGGCGCCCCTCCCGGCGACGGTCACGGCCCGCGAAGCGAAACGGGTGTATTTCCGGAACGCCTGGGAACCGACGAGTCCGCCCCCCTGGGCCACGACGAAGAACCCCCCCTTGATGCCCGACACCTTCTCGAAGGGGATCATCCGCAGGACGAAATCGTCCGCGCGGAAGGCGGGCGCCCGGCTCTCGACGAAGTGGGATGCGTCGTGGTTGAGGTCGATGAACCAATCCACGCAATCGGCCTTCTTGTGGGCGTTGTCGGGATCGGACGAAAGATTCCTCACGATGCGGTCGTCGAACACCAGGGCGGCCAGGTACAGGCGGTCCTCCTGCCAACAGGCGGAGAACCAGGCCTCGGCCTCCTCGCCCTGCTTGGCCGGGGCACCGGTCACCCGGGAATCCCCCATGAACCAGTCCGGTTTGCCCGCATCCAGGTGGGCGGCGTAACCCTTCCAGTCGGAGAGCCGCCCGTCCACGACGGGCGCCGTCTGGACCCGGACGGCCTGGAGCACCCCGTGCGTATGCGCATATGAAGCGGATGGAAGAAGCAGGAGGAGCATCAGCATCGCCGGTGGGATAGGATAGGAGCGCAAGGTCGCCTTCCGCGTCAGGATTGGGCCATTATAACTTCTTCGCGGCTTCGCGGCTTCGCGGTGGATGTGAATTTTCCTTGTCGAAGTGCCGTTTTCTGAGTTCGTCCAGGGCCAGCAAAAACCCCGCCTTCGGCAGGACCACGCTCACCTGCCACAGGTTCCCCTTCCCGTACTTCCCGCAATCGCCGAACCAGAAGAATTCCGTGGCATACCATTGCTCGCTCTGCCCTCCGGGGGGAATTCCTTCCGGCAATTGCCCCCTCTGTACCAGCTGGGTGCTGGCCCGCAAGTGCTGGACGGCCGCCTCGCGATAGGAGGGTTCATCCGCCCAATGCGCCAGTTTCAGGAGGTAGACGTCCCCCAGCGTGTCCCAGTTCTGGATGTGCTTGTTGGAAACCGAGGCGGGCGACATGGCCCAGGTCTTCACGCGGTGACTGCGGCAGACAGTTCCGTCGGGAAACCGGCCGTCGTACACGTAACGCCAGGAAAGCATGTGATCGGCCGTCCGCCGGGCTGCCGCCAACCAACGGCGTGCGCCCGTCGTGCGGTACAACTCCGAATAGGCCATGAGAAGGTTGTAGGGATCCTCCATATTGGGGGCCATCCAGGTGTCGTAGGGGCCCCCGATATAGCGCTCTCGCTCCACGTACTCCCTCAGGTAGAAGGCAGCGGCCCTTTCGGCGGCCCGTCGATACCTCCGGGCCCGTGAACGGTCCCCGTCGATCCGGGAATGGACGGCCAACGCACCGATCCAGGCGGCGGATGCCGCCCCCGTCCAGGACAAGGCGCGACCCGTGCGGGGATCCACCTCGTTGGGGAATCCTCCGTCGCGTCTCTGGAGGCGAAGGATCGCATCGAGGTTGGAACGCAGGGCCTCCTCCCAAAGGGGATGGTAGCGGCCGCGGCGACGCTCACGCTCCAGGATCAGGGAAAGATAGGCGCTTCCCTCGGAGGGGTTCCGCATGGGGATGCCCCGCCCGCGTCCCCAGACGGTCTTGGCGAACCAGATCCCGCGGTAGTTCTCGGAATAGAAGAAGCCGCCGGGAGAGATCCCTTCCCGGCAAATGAAATCGCACATGGTCTCGCCCATGCGGACGAAATCGGGATCCCCGATCCGCTCACCGTGGACGAGGGCCGAATAGGCGGCGGCGAAACCACCGCACCAGCCCGTGAAGATCTCCTTCATGTCGTGGCGGTGCCGGAAACCCTTGCCGGGAAGGAAGTGGCTCTCCTTCATGCAACGAGTGAAGAGGGCGGCCGTCTTCTCGAGATCCACTTCACCGTAGCGCAGGGTGCGCGGGGCGCGGGCCTCATGAACCTTCCAGACCTCGACATGGAAATCCCGACGGGAAGGCCCGGCATGGTGCCAGAACACCAGGGTGAGGGTTTGCCCACAGAGCCAATCCGCGCGCGGCTGTGACGGATCCGTCATTTTCCGGCCGTGGCGGTAGCTTTTCGGGATCTCCTGGGCCGGGAACGTGAAGACGGCCTGCGGTGTTCCCGGGATCCCCGCGAACCCGATACCCAGGACGTCGTCCACACCCGGACGGCCTCCCTTCCAGCCGGCTTCGGAGGAGGTCGCCACCGCGTAGGAGGATCGGGGAGTGACCCACACGACGGCGGGACAGGAGGAACCGTCCGCCCGGAAGCTCCAGTCGCGGTCAAGTCCGCTGGGATGCGGGACTTTCGGTCCCTGCCAGGCCTCGTTGTCGCCGTACCAGAGGGCCGGGATGACGAGGAAAGCGTCCGCGGACTTGCCCACGGGCTCGAGATCGTAGCGGATCGTCAGGAGGGCTCCCTTCAAGGCCCGCCTGGCGCGATAGACTCGCTTCTCCTCCAGGACGGGTCGGCCCCCGAAACGCTTCTCCCGGAAGGTCACCTCACAGGAGAGGACGGGCCCCTTTTCGTCCGCCAGGGTCCCGCGGAAGCGTCCCTTCCCGCGGGGCAGGAAACCGCCGAGAAGGGTCCGGCCGCCCTCCTCCAGTTCCATCGGATGGGTCGTGGAGGCGATCCTCCTTCCCCTCCCTATCAGGTCGATCCCCGCCGTCGCGTAATGTCGTGTTTTCAACCCGCGCCTTTCGTCCTTGTAGGGATCAGGATGTCCATGCCCATCTTCGTGCCTTCGAGCGTGTTAGGGGCGCAAGACACATGGGCGCCCCGTGCCTGCCGGTTCCAAGACGGAACCGGCCTTCGTGGCGGATCCGGGTTATTTCATTCCGAAGAATTTCTTGTTGATCTCGCGCACGACGACCGGCATGACCTCCTCGGGCTTCTTGTCGCCGATCCAGACGCGGTCCATGGCCGGGTTGAAGTGGCCCCACCAGATCTCCGGCCAGTTCTTCATGAAGGGCTGGTAATGGGAATCCTTCGTCATCCGGAGCAGGACCTTGCGATTGGAGGGGCCCGGCGCCTGCAGGAACTCGGGGGACTCCGCGACCTTCACGAGGGCCGGTTGCAGGAACCCCGTGGCCATCATGCGCCTCAGGGCGGGTTCCGACGTGAACGCGCGCACCACCTTCCAGGCGGCGTCCTTGTTCTTGGACCCCGCCGTGATGGAATACCCGGACCCGCCGCTCGTCCAGCCCCGTTTTCCCCCGGGTCCCTTGGGGAACATGACCACGTCGAACTTCAATTTCGGATCGGAGAGCAGTTTCGGCGTGTGCCAGATCCCCGACGACATCATGGCGATCTGCCCGCTCATGAACATGGCCTCGATGCCGTTGCCCATGGAGAAGGACGTGACCTGGGTCGTGGTGGGGCTGACCTTCCAGGTGTGCATCAGGTCCCAACGGAAGCGCGCGGCCGTGAGCGCCGCCGGCGAATCCAGCGTCACGCGCGTGGGGTTCGCGGTGTCGTCCACATAGTCCCCGCCCAGGCTGAACATGAAGGACTCGAAACCCACGGGGTAGGCGTCGCTGTAGGCCCATCGCACGATGTTGCCTTTCTCGTCCTTCTTCTGGAGCTTCTTGCAGATCGACAGGAACGGTTCGGGCCAGGCCCAGTCGTCGGTGGGGTACGGAACCCCCATCTCGTCGAACACGTTCTTGTTGTAGTACACGAGGCCGGAGGGCGCGGTGTCCTGGGGGATGGCGTACACCTTGCCGTCCCGCGTGAAACGCCCCAGGACGCCCGGGTAGTACTCCTTCAGGTCCAGTCGATCCCGCTCGACGAGAGGAGTGAGGTCCTCCAGGATGCCGCGGGCGTAGAGGTCCACGAAGTTGTTCACCTCGACATAGATCACGTCCGGCGCGTTCCCGGCCGCCACCTGGGTGGATAACTTCTGTTGGTACTCGCTGTAGGTGATGTTCTCGATGCGGATCTTGAGGCCCGGATTCTCCTTCTCAACCTCCCGGGCCACGTCGTTGCAGATCTGCAGGAGCTTCACGTCGGTGAGGAAGTTGGCCACCCTCACGACGTTCTTCGGCTTCTTGACGCATCCCATCGGCAGCAGGAGCACCACCATCAAAATGACCAGGATCGTGGTTCTAATCGCCGTCTTCATCCGCTTCCTCCCGAACTTGTTCTCTCTTATGTACTGCGGTTTTGTCTGTTATTCATCCAATTGAAGCCGTTCTTCGCGACTTCGCGTCTTCGCGTTGGCGGTGTATTTATTCCTATGCGGATTCCCGGATCACCAACTGCGTCTTCAGTTCCACCAGCGACCGCCCCTTCTCCTCGCCGCGGACGAGCCGCAGCAGCTTGTTCACGGAAAGCCGGCCCAGTTCCCTCAGGTCGTACTTCACGGTGGTCAGGGCCGGGCTGGTCAGGGAGGCCAGGGGAAGGTCATCGAAGCCGACCACATCCACCTTCCCTTCCAGGTGCAGATCCCGGAGGGCCCGCAGGACGCCCAAGGCCATCGTGTCGCTCATGGCGAAGATCGCGGTCGGAGGGGCCGACTGACGCATCAGGTCGTAAGTGACCTGCAGGGCGGCTCCCATCTTGAAGTCACCGTTCCGGATCAGCTCCCGGTCCGGTGTCAGCCCAACCTCGGCGAGGGCCTGCTGATACCCCTTCTCCCGATCCAGGGTGTCACGCATTCCCTCGTACCCCCGCACCAGGCCGATGCGGCGATGCCCCTTTCGAAGCAGGTATTGGACGGCCTGCTGGGCGCCTCCCAGGTTGTCGATGACCAGGCAGGTTGCCAGCGACTCGAAAGCCCGCTCGCTGACCACCACGAAGGGGAAATCCTCGCCCCGGAGCGCCCGGATGGGCGCCTCGGCCTCCCGACCGGGCAGGAGGAAGACCAGCCCGTCCACGAGCCGCGGATTCACGAAGGAATGGAGGATATCGCTGAGGCGGGCGTCGGGCCGACCGAAGACCCCGAAGGTCAGGAATTTCCCCGCCGCACGGGCCTCCTCCTCCATGCCCGAGAACAGGGCGGCCATGTAGGGGTTCTCAAGGTCCGGCGTGAGAACGCCCAACAGCCCCGTCTCGCGAGTCGTCAGGCCCCGCGCGAAACGGTGAGGCCGGTAATGCATCTCCTCCATCACGCGTCGCACGCGATCACCGGTCTCGCGTTTCACGGCGAGTCCGTTGATGACCCGGGACACGGTGGCCTTGGAAACGCCCGCCTTGTCCGCGATCTGCTGGATGTTCACCGCCATTGATACAACCCTTCTTTCACCACCAAGTCACCAAGAAAGACAGGAGGGTTGAACGGAATCACGACCCGTTGGCGGGACCCCAAAGAATCCAGGGTTCATCCCGCTCACACATACCGACGTTCGTGCCATTCCCCACAGCCTTGGTGCCTTGGCGGCTTGGTGGTGGAGCCTCTCGGTCAAACGCCGGCGAGGATCTCGCACAACCTCTGGTCGAGGGCTTCGTGGTAGAGCTTCCGAGCCGCCAGCTTGGCCGGGTCGATCTTGAGCGCCTTCAGAGCCGCCGCGTTCTCAGCCGAGTAATAGCTCATGAGAGCGCTGGCTTTCTCATCACGCACATCGAGGCGGGCGAGGATCTGCCTCACGGTCCGGTCGTTGTTGAACCTTTTCACCTTGTCCATCAGGATGAGGTAGGTTTTCATGCTTCCCGTGACGAAATCCCAGATCTCCGTCTCGGAGGCCGTGCGGTAGGGATGCTCGTCGAAATTGCGGGTCCCCTGCCAACCGTTGTCCTCGAGCAGTTTCACCACGAAGAAGGTGGCCTTGAAATCCTCGCTCCCGAACCGCAGGTCCTGGTCGAAGCGGCCCATCTTCTGGGCGCCCAGGTCCACGTGGAAGAGCTTCCCCGCCTCCATGCATTGCGCGAAATCGTGATAGCAGTTGAGCCCCGCCATGGCCGTATGCTCGATCTCGGGGTTCACGCCCACCATCTCGGAATGGTCGAGCGTCTCGATGAAGGCCAGCACGTGGCCCGAGGTGGCCAGGTAGATGTCCCCGCGCGGTTCGTTGGGCTTGGGCTCGATGGCGAACTTGAGGTCGTAGCGGTTCTGCTTGACGTAGGAGCAGAGGAAGTTGAGCCCCTCCCGGTAGCGCTTCAGGGCCTCCTGGGGATCCTTGGCGGCGTCCACTTCGGCGCCCTCGCGGCCGCCCCAGAACACGTACACCTTGGCGCCCAGTTCCACGCCCAGGTCGATGTTGCGCATGACCTTCTGCAGGGCGAACGCGCGCACCTGGGGATCATGGCTCGTGAAGGCGCCGTCCTTGAAAACACGGTGACCGAAGAGGTTGGTGGTGGCCATGCCGCACTTGATGCCGTAATCCTTCATCACTTTCTTGGTGTTCTTGATGATGCGGTTGCGGGCGGCCAGGGGAGCCCCGAAGGGGATGAGGTCGTCGTCGTGGTAGTTGAAGGCATAGACGTTGCGGCGGGCGAGTTGCTTGATGTTGTCGATGGGGTCAAGGTGGGCGCGGGTCTCCTCGCCGAAGGGATCGCGGCCGCGGTTGGCGGTGCACCACAGGCCGAACGAGAAACGATGCTCTTTCTTGGGGGTATACATGGGCCTCACCTCGGGGTTGAATTTGAACCGGTTTCATTATATTAGCGTGCTATTTGCGGGAGCATCCATAATCGACAAGGCAATCATTGAAACCGGTTTACATCAGGGACGAACACGATAACCCCAGAGACGCGGAGACGCAGAGAAATTCGTTCATTTGTGGATCAACGAAGATGCAGCACCCCTGACTTATTGTGCCGGGGTCGCCTGGACGCTCGGCTGGACCTGCAGGGTTTTGTACTGAGTGAGCCAATCCGCAAGTGCCTGGTTCTCCGGCTTGATCCGCAGGACCTCCTCGTAACAACGGATCGCCTGTTCCTTCATGCGGTGCCTGTAATAGAGGTTTCCCAACCTCCACCAGGCCGTCGAGTCGTTGCGGTCCCTCTGTACGGCCGCCAGGTAATGCTGGAAGGCCTCCTGGTTGCGTCCCTGCTTTTCCATCTCCTCGCCCCGAGCCGTTTCGTCCGAGACGAGGGCGAACTTCACGGTGAGTTCGCTGCCCGACGGTTGGTCCCCCTCGACGGGTTCCGGGGTCACGAAAGCCGCCGTCTGCGGGGTGGGTGTGGGAGGAGGAACGCCGGGAAGGATCGGCGCTGTCGAAGGCAGAATCACCGGCTGAACCAGGGTCCGGACGACGGTCACCGGCGCGGGAGGCGCTGCGGCCGCGATCCCGGCAGACGTTCCCGTTCCGAATCGGTACACCAGACTGACGCGATTCGTCGCACCGAGCTCCCCGAAGGGTTCGAGGGCGTAATCCAGGCGGACGTCCCGGTATTGCAACCCGCCGCCCGCCGTCAGACCCTTCAGGCCGTCCGTGCCGGTCTCCCGAAGTTTATGGCG
>CAZGWJ010000058.1:0-17340 GCA_964529445.1 uncultured bacterium | reverse complement strand
GTTCGTGGGGGTACGCGTATGGGTAGGTGTCGGCGTTGGAGTCGCGGCGCCCGAAACCGTGATCACGGCGCAAGCAGTCGTCACAGCGCCACCCAGGAAGCGGCGTGCCGCGCAGTTGGTGATCGGGCCCGACGGCGCCCCGGAGTTCACCTGCAGGACCATGGTGACGGTCACGCGCGTTCCCGGCGCCACGTCCGCCATGTTCCATGTGATGGGGCTGGCGGTGACCGCCGCCGCCGGACTCGAGGAAACATAGGTCATGTTGGCGGGGACCGTGTCGGTCAGGATGGTGCCGACCCGGTTGGGCTCCCAGCGGAAGTTGTCGAAGATCGCCCCGTTGGAAGAAGTGAAAAGGCCCTGGGTCCCGGTGTTCGGCAGGCGGTTCAAGGGGTCTGTGAATGTCGTGATCAAGGCGTTGTTGTAGTAGACGAAGAACTGGTTGCCGCCGCGCGTCACCCTGACGGGAACGGTCCCCGAAGGCGCCGTCGGCTGGAACGCCAGCCCCGTCAGTTCGGCGACAGTGACGGGCGTGGCGCTGGTATTGGTGTAATAAAGGAGTCTCACCGAATCGTCGTTGGGATTGCCGTACCCGCAGTTGTAGACCACGGCGTAGAACGCCTCTCCCTGGCTTCCCAGGGTGAAGCCCGTGTTGTTGCCGACGGGCAGTTGCAGGTCGGCGGAAACCGTCCCGTTGACTCCGTCCGTGCCCACGGCGGTGAACGACTCGGTCCCCCATTGGTTGAAGGTGATCCTGCCCCCCGATTCCACCCAATCGCCAGGGCGTTTGGAATGGGTGATCCACCTGCCCACCCATGTTCCGTCTCCAAAATCATCGGTGATAACAGCCCCTCCACCAGGAGCCTGGTAAACCAGCGTATAGGTCACGTTGGAACCCGCCGGAACGGTTGTCGAGGCGGCCGTTTTGGTGAAGGGAGAAACGACCGTGATAACGGCGTTGTTCGAAAGGGTAACCTGGGCGTTATCGGCTCCGGCAAGCGCCAGGTTGGGGATCGTGGTCCCTGCGGCGGCACCAGAGGGCACGACCGCCCGATAGACGACCTGTCCCTGCTGACCCCCGCCCATGGTTCCTAGATTCCAGGTGAGAAGAGAGCCGGACTGGACGGCGGATGGCGTGGCTCCCGCATAGACCATTCCAGCCTGGAGAGTATCCGTGATACGCACATTGACGGCATTGAGGTCATCGCCAATACGATAATTATCGTACTGGGCACCTCCACCGTCGTTGTAGATCCCCGCCAAACCGGGCCGCTTGGCGTAATTGGTAGGGTCGTTGCAGGAAAGCATCAGGACATTGTCTACATAGGCGTAGAAGACATAATTGCGCACCACCACCTTGAGATTGTGCCAGACGTTCGGGTTGAAACCCGGAAGAGGGGCGTTGCCGCAGATCTGCTGCCAAGCCGGAAGGGTCTGGAAATCCACGAAGTAGTTACCGGAACCATCGTTGTAGATCTTGGATTTGTACCCCTTGTCCTCCGCGGGCACGTAGAGGAACATCAGGGCTGTGTTGCCGCTTCCAGCCGTCCCGAGCAGGAAATCCATCGAATAGGTTCCGTCGGACATGAGCGGCATGTCGTCGCGGTAAAGGTTGTAATACTGCCTCCCGTTGTTCCAGATGACCCCGTTCTGATTGATCCATTCGTCGTTGGTGTTCGATGAACTGGTCCAACCCGGGATCACTTCGTCTCCGCTTCCGAAGTTGCTGTCGAAATCATCAAATAGGCTGTAGCCCGGCGCCTGGACGGAATAATCGATAATGTAAACCACCGTATCCCCCGGCAGAACCATGGTGGGAGACGCCGACTTGGAGATGGAAAGTCGCGGTGCCCTGACCGTTACCGCGACGTTATTGGAGTTGTAAGATCCGACACCCCCCGCCGTGACGGAAGCGCTGTTGTTCACGATGGCCCCGTTGGCCAGGGTGCGTGTGGCCACGACGTCGAAATACACCTGACGGCCGCAGGACTGGAACGCCACCACCGTGTAAAGACGGTCGATGTAGGCGGTGGGGGTCATGTTCTGCCAGTCGTGCTCGGCGTAAATCCGCAAAAGCTGAATGCGGTCCAGGTTCCAGGAAGAGGCGCCGGTAATGTCCCACATCTCGATCACGTCATTGGCCTGTCCCTGTCCGGCGGTCAGGGTGACAGAACCCTCACGGGTGGCCTCATCCCCATCGTTGGAGAAGCCCAGCACCGTCCGATCGGTACCGACCCCGGGTGCGTGCCATTCGGCATAGACCCGCACGAAGTTCACCGTGCTGATCGAGAAGCCCTGCAGGACATCCATGTAGAACCAGTTGCTTTCCGCCGTCGTGAAACTGTCGACCTGCGAGGTCGCCCAGACGTTATCGGAAGCGGAAACATCCGACCAATAGCCCCATGATCCGCGCGTATCCAGTCGCGCGTTCAGCGTAACCGTGTTGTTGGAGCACGAGACGGCACCCAGATTCCAGGTGATCGTGGTGCCTGATTGCGTCCCACCGGAACTGATCCCAACTACGGAAACCCCGGCAGGCACAACGTCCCGAATGATCGTGCTGGTCGAGGAACCCCCGGGGTTGTCATAGGTGACGTAGTAACGGAAGGTATCAAGACCGACCTTGGGGGTGTTGTTGTCCACCGACTTGGTCAACGTTGCGGCCCGGGACGCGACCGGGGCCAGGAGGCACAGGAGAAGGATGCAAACCGAAGCAGGGAGCGGCGCAGAGGTGCGCTGACCGGGTCGGGACTTCCTCAATATATTCGACTGCCCTCGGGACATACTCTTTGCCTTCTTGAAGTACGACCAATCTACCAAAACGCTTTAGTCCCACGATGGAATACTACCATATATAGACGCCCATCCGAGGATACCTTTCGGACCTCAATAACGATGGTTGAACCGGTATACATCCCATCCCGCGTGTCATCCATCAATCCGGGCGTATTACCGGACCTTATGGGCTATGTCGCCGATCGCCCTCGATCGATGCCGGGGGAACCTTGACCGGCTCGACGATCCCCACGTATTCCGCCAGGACCTTGAGGAACTCCCCATCCTCCAGGGTGAAATCCAGTGGCGGGAATTCCGGGTTCACCGGCTTCAGCCGCACCGCCTCGTGGGTCCAATGACCGTCGGGACCGTAGGCCTTCTGCGACTCGTAGACCTTGACCGCGAAGGAGCCGCCCGTCTCCGGATCCGCCGGCCCCCGCCATTGGGCCAGGACGGTCTTCCCCTGCCGGGTGCCCTGGGGGTTTGCCCGAAAAACCCCCAGCGAACCGTCGGGGATCCTCGGCTCCATGGAATGCCCCTCGACACGGGCGACGAACATACCCGAGTCGAGCTTCCGGTCGGGAACCTCCACCCACCCTTCCGGTTCCACGGCCTCGCCGTTGCCGAACTTCCCCGCCGCCGCGCGCAAGGAGTAGACGGGAAGATGGGTCTTGAAGGCGCCGAGGAGCGCCTGGGGATCATCCAAAGGAAGGATGGGAATGCGGGAGTGTTCCACGGCTCGCTCCTGTTTCACGGGATGGAGCGAATATGAGAATACGGGACGCCCGAACGTTCAATCGTTAAGTGCTTCAACCCCCGTTTTGTGCCAGCGATTGTGCGGAAGGTGCATCGTTGCTTTCACAATACGAGCCAGGGATAGGAACCCCTCACCCTGCCCTCTCCCGCAAGCGGGAGAGGGAACCATTGATCCCCTCATCTAAAATAACGGTCGATCCTGAGGTCCGGGGGCCAGTTCGTCGTCATGCCGGGTGGAGGAAACCGCGAACCGCCTCGAGGACATCCTCGACCCGGATGTCATCCATGCAGAAATACCCGTCGGTCCGCGAACAGCGCTGCGCCTTGCAGGGGGAGCAATCGGGTCTCGCGCCGAGGACCTTCACGCGATCCCCCCAGGGTCTCCAGACCTCCGGTTCGTTGGCCCCCGAGAAGAGGCACACCACGGGTATTCCGCAGGCGGCGGCCAGATGACCCAGGCCGGAGTCGCCACCGACGAAGACCGAACAGGTCCTCAACAGCGCCGCGGATTGTCGCAAGGAAACCCTGCCCACCAGGTTCAGGACGGGGCCCTTCAGGCCTTCCAGGACGTCCCGCGCGGTCTCGCCCTCCTCCACGCCCCCCATCAGAAGGACCTCGGCCTGGAACTGCGCCATCATTTCCTGGACGAGCATGGAAAAATCGTCGGCCTTCCATTGCTTGGACGGGGTGGCGGCCCCGATATGCACCGCAATCCGGGGAGTGCCCGGGAGGGCCTCCTGGCGGGACAGGTGCGCCAGGGCGGTCTTGCGGTCCCTGTTATCCTCCCACATCTCGAGCGTCGCATCCCCCGCCGGGATGCCCAACCCCCTTAATAAGGAAAGATTCCTTTCCAACCGATGCATGCCGGAAGGCGGGGATGGGACGGCCCGATTGAGAAACAAGGAGGAGGGGAAACCCAAGTCGAACCCGGCACGCAATCGGGCACCGGATAGGCCCGTCACCCAGGGGTCCATGCGGCTCTGGTCGCGAAAGTCCAGGACCCAGTCGGGCTTCAAGGAGCGGAGGAAGCGCACCAGTCTCATGGCCGAACCCCAACGATCCCGGAATCCCCGGCCCGGCTCGAGCCAGGCCGCCTCGAAAAGGACAACCTCGTTGAAATAGGGGCATGCCTCAGCCAGATCCTTCACCCGGGGCGAAACGACAGCCGTGATCCGGTCGTCCGGCCGGGCACGACGCAAGGCGCGGTACGCGGGTATGCCGAGGATGAAGTCCCCGATCCGGTCAAGGCGCAGGATGACGATGTCCATGGGGGCTCATGCTACCCCGCCAGAAGGGGCCGGTTCCAGCGATTTTGAGCCGCTTGAATAAACGCCGAAACAACGCAGGAATGCGTTGACACCCCCCACTCCCTTCACTATCCTTTCTCCGCTTCAGACAGCCCCGGCGCCCTGATACCCGGGTCCCCAGGTCCAAGAGGAGGCGTTATGGCTCCCGCCAAGAAGAAAGCGTCGAAGAAGGTCTCGAAGCCGAAAACCCGTAAGATCGCCCGGCCTGCAAAAAAGTCCGTCCCCAAGCGGACAGCGCCGAAACAGGTCCGCGCGCCGCAACCCAAACCCGTTCCGGTCATGTCGAAACAGAAGTTCCTGAAGTTGAACCCCTCCTACGTCCCCCTGATGAAGAAGCTCCAGGATCGCAAATACGAGATTACCGGACAGGTCGGGAACCTGGAAAACGACCTTCGGGACGACATGGCCGACAACCAGAACACGCCTGGCGACCTGGCCGACCACGGCTCCGGCGAGTTGAACCAGCATCTCTCCGTCACCCTCATGGAGAACGACCGGATCGAGATCGAACGCATCGACCGTGCGCTTTCCCGTTTCGAGGACGCTTCCTACGGGCGTTGCGACACCTGCCAGAAACCCATCCCCATGATGCGCCTGAGGGCCATCCCCTGGGCCACTCGCTGCATCGCCTGCCAGAGCCGGTCGGAGAACGGGTAACAACTGCAGTCTGCCATTCGAAACGAGGATTTAGGATTTCTAGGAAAAGCCCGGTACCCGCGAGGGGACCGGGCTTTTTCATTTCGAGGATCGGCATTTCCCGGCTCGGCCAGGGATGGATTGACGCCCCCCCTTCCGGGCGATAGCATGAACCCATGAAACGCGCCTGCTCCCTTCTGCTGCTCCTCCTCTTCGCCATGGACGTCACCCTGGCCGCGGGCCGCCCGGCCATCCCTGCCGCCACACCCCGTCCCAAACCGGTCAAGAAGGTGAAGGAGAAGACGCTACCCCCCACCCCGACCCCCACCGCCACCCCACTCGCAACCCCGGTCGGCGCCGCCGCCCTCTACGCCTACGATGCGGCCTGGGGCTCCACCGGATCCGCCCTCAACCAGCTCCAGGCTCCCGAGGGCGTGGACGTCTCGGAGGAGGGGGAGATCTACATCGCCGATTCCGGGAACAATCGGATCCTGGTCTGGGATGCCGAGGGAAAACCCCTCAAGTCCATCGGCTCCTTCGGCCCGTCCGCCACCTGGCGCAACCCTCCGCAGTTCAACCATCCGGTCGGGGTCCTCGCACTTCCCCTGAAGAAGCTCTACGTAGCCGACCGCCTCAACCATCGCATCGTCGTCCTGGACTCGAAGGGGCTCGTTGCGGGAAGCTGGGGGGAGCGCGGCAACGGCAACGGACAATTCGACCAGCCCCGCGACCTCGACCTGGACCGCTACGGCAATCTCTGGGTTCTCGACAGCGGCAACAACCGCGTCCAGATCTTCAGCGGCATGGGCGGCTACAAGAACCAGTGGGGCGCGTTCGGCAAGGAACAGGGACAACTGAAGTTCCCGCTCGGGTTCGAGTTGAACATCATCGATCAGGCCGTCGTGGCCGACACCGAGAACTACCGCTACCAGGTCTTCAACGACCAGGGGAGCCCGGTCACGATGTTCGGCTGGTACGGCGACGGACCGGGCCAGTTCAAGGAGCCCGGAGGCGTGGCCATCACGCCCTCCGGCATCATCGCCATCGCGGACGGCGTGAATGCCCGGGTGCTCTTTCTCAATCCCCGCTTCGAACCCGTCGGCGAATGGAGGCCGGACGAACCGCTTCCGGGCGCCAAGCGCCTTCCCCACTTCCGTGGCATCGCATCCGACCGGACGGGTCGCCTCTACGTCACGGACATGCAGAACGACATGCTGGTCCGCTTGAAGCCCCTCGGCAAGCAGAATGCGGTCATCCAGGGATTCCCCACCCCCACGCCCGTGGACTCCGGGCTCTACGGCGGACCCGGCTACCCCGTAAGATAAAGCTGCCACCCAAGGAACATTCACATCCAACGCGAAGCCGCGAAGAACGGCGAAGTTTATCCCCACTTATATTTGCCAACAGTATAGAGAGCCTTCCTTCGCGGCTTTGCGATTTCGCGTGAGGTAGGTGCGCAAATCGCAAATGCGCACCGTGCCCACCGACCCCATCGGGGGTCGGGGTTGGCTTTGTATTTCGCCGTCAGCCTTATCGTTGACGTTGATTTAAGCCTTTGTGACGGGTAACCTCGTCCCATGAACCACAGGCCCCGGGGTTGAAATTGTCTTCCATCCTCCTGACCGTCTCGAACCTGCGCTCCATCTTCGGTGACGCCAACGCGGTACCGGGGCATCCGCACACGGGCGTTGCCTACCTTTCCTCGTACCTGAAATCCAAGGGCGTCCATGTCGACCTCTACGACGAGCGCATGGACGGGGCCGAGAAGCTTCCCGAACTCCTCAAGAACGGCTACGACCTTGTGGGCGTCACGGCCTTCAGCTATTCCCTCAACCACGTCTATTCCCTGGTCTCTCGCATCAAATCCCTCACGAAGTCGCCCGTGGTCATGGGCGGACCCCATGTGTCGGTAACGCGGCTCAAGGTCCTGCAGGACACCCCGGCGGACCTGGCCGTGAAGCACGAGGGCGAGGAAACCACACTGGAACTCCTCCAGGCCCTCGCCTCCCCGAAGCCCGACCTGGCAGGCGTGAAGGGGCTCCTGTGGAGAGAGGGATCGCAATTGCGGGAAAACCCGGACCGCGCCCCTCTTTCTGACCTCGACGCCCTGCCCTATCCCGACTACGAATCATTCGGCATGGAGCGTTACCCCTGTGCCCAGGCGAAATCGCTCCCTTTCATCACGCAGCGCGGCTGTCCCTACCGTTGCGTGTTCTGTTCCGTACCCGTCACGATGGGGAGCCATTTCCGGGCACGCTCCCCGGAGAAGGTGCTGGAGGAACTGCGGCATTGGCACGGGAAGGGATGGCGCCACTTCCAGGTGAACGACGACGTCTTCAACTTCAAGCCCGACCGCGTGAAGGACATCTGCCGGCGCGTGATCGACGCCGATCTCGACATCACGTGGGAGCTGTACAACGGCATGCGGGTCAATGCCGTGGATTCGGAGATGCTGGACCTCATGAAGCGCTCCGGCTGCCGTCTCATCTCCTACGGCTGCGAGTCGGGAAGCCCCCGTGTGCTCCAGGTCATCCACAAGGCCCTGACGGTGCCCATGGTCACGCGGGCCGTGGACCTGACCGTGAAGGCCGGCATCAACTGCTCGGTAAATTTCATCGTGGGACACCCCACCGAAACCTTCGAGGAAGCCAAGATGAGCCTGAAAATGGCCGCGGGTCTCCCGGCCCAGTTCATCAACTTCTACAACAACACGCCCTACCCAGGCACCGAACTCTACGAGTGGGTGGAGAAGAACGCGACCCTCCTCAATCCGAACTACCTGACCGACATGTCCTACAACTCCCGGGAACCCATTTTCGAGACATCCGAATTCCCGCGAAAACAGCGGATCTGGGTCCTTGAACGCGCCCGGAACCTCTACGAGAAGAGCGTCCTTCGCTACCGCATGGGCAAGACGCTCGGCACGATCGCCTACTTTCTGGCCCGTATCCCCTTCGTGAACGAATGGGGCCGCCGCTTCGTGACCAACACCCGCCTGGGCCACGCCATCTTCAGCCGCCTGTCGGTGAAATTCGGCGGCATGGTCTGGGTCAGATAGAAGACGGGACAATACAAAGCCAACGCGAAGTCGCGAAGAACGGCGAAGTTTTACGGACATTTTGATTCTCCAGACCGAATGAAATTGTCTTTCTTCGCGGCTTCGCGGCTTCGCGTTGGATGTGTATTTGTGTTAGATTATTGATTCTTCCGGGTGGGCTGGACAGCCCGCCACGAAACGGCAAGGACCATCCAATGCGGATCCATTCCATCGTCACCGGCGGCGCAGGGTTCGTGGGTTCACACCTCTGCGAAGCCCTCCTCCATCGCGGCCACCGCGTCACCTGCGTGGACAACCTCATCACGGGCCGCATCGAGAACATCGCCCACTTGAAGAGGGACCCCCGTTTCCGTTTCGTCCGGCACGACGTGACCCGCCCCCTGCCGAAGGGCGTCGCCAAGGCCCGGCACCTCTTCCACCTGGCTTCCCCCGCCTCCCCGGTCGGCTACCAGCAGAACTCGCTGGCCACCATCCGCGCCAACTCGGTGGGAACCCACCTGCTCCTCGAATGGTGCCGGGTGAAGGGCGCCCGGCTCCTCTTCGCATCGACCTCCGAGGTGTACGGCAACCCCAGCGTGCATCCCCAGGTCGAGACCTACTGGGGTAACGTGAATTCCTTCGGTCCCCGTTCCTGTTACGACGAAAGCAAACGCCTTGGGGAGGCCCTGGTGTACGAGTACGTCCACAAGTTCGGTGTGGACGCCCGGCTCATTCGCATCTTCAACACCTACGGCCCCCGCCTCAACGAAACCGACGGGCGCGTGGTGTCGAATTTCATCAACCAGGCCCTCCGTGGAAAGCCGCTGACGGTCTACGGGCGTGGGGCCCAGACCCGCAGTTTCTGCTACGTCTCGGACCTCGTGGAAGGCATCTGGGCCGCCATGTCGAAACCGGATACGCGGGGCAACGTCTTCAACCTGGGCAACCCCAACGAGACCACCATCCTGCAGTTCGCAAAAACCGTGCAGACGCTCTGCGGAAGGGGCCGCGCCCGCATCGTCCACAAGCCGATGCCCCAGGACGACCCCGTGAAGCGCCGGCCGGACATCTCGAGGGCCAAAAAGGTTTTAGGCTGGAGCCCCAAGGTGTCCCTCGCGGAGGGCCTGGCCCGCACGATCGCCTACTACAAGGAACGGATGTAACCGAAACGTTCACCGCAGAGTCGCAGAGACGCAGTGAACAGCTATCCGTTTCGATCTCAAAAGCCATGCTGCCTTTCTGACCCAAGGAACGACCTGTGTTTTATTCGCCTTACATTCACCGAGCGCCTTTCTCTGCGACTCTGCGACTCTGCGGTCCCCTTTTCAGTGAGGTTCTCTCATGAAAGTCGCCGTCCTCTATCCGCCGTTCCGAAAGGACGGCCAATTCCCCCTCCTCGGACAGAACCGCCAGTTCAAGTTCTCGAAGAGCCGGGAGGTCCGGATCTTCCCGCTCGTGCCCGCGCACCTGGCCACCGACCTGAAGGCCGCGGGGCACGAAGTGCTCTGGCTGGACGGCATCAACCGCCGCTTCACGGACGATGCCTTCGACCGGGAGGTGAAGGCCTTCGCCCCCGACCTCGTTTTCCTCGAAACCAAGGCCCCCGTCGTGCGCCGCCATTGGGAATACGTGGCCGCCCTGAAGCGGGATCTTCCCGGAACGAAGGCCGTCCTCATGGGCGACCATGTCACCTGTTTCCCCGCGGAATCCCTCGAGAACTCGGAAGCCGACTACATCCTGACGGGAGGCGACTACGACTTCACGGGAACGGCGATCGCGGAACACCTGGCGGACAGGGGCGCCATGCCCCACGGCGTCTGGTTCCGCGACGCCTCCGGTCGGCCGACCTCGACCGGTCCGGCACGCCTGGAACCCCACCTCGACCGGAACCCCTTCATCGACCGGGAACTCACCCGTTTCCAGGAATACGGCGAGGCCTATCTCCTGCCGGGTGCGGCCTACATCCTCACCGGCCGCGGCTGCGGTTCCGGCAAGGGCCACGGAAGCGCCGGGGTCGGCGTCTGCACCTTCTGCATCTGGCAGCACGCGCTCTGGGGACGCACGGCCCGCCTGCGTTCTCCCGCCAACGTGGCCACCGAGATGGAGAACGTGCACCGCCGCTACGGCACCCGCGAGTTCTTCGACGACAACGAATCCGGTCCCATCTACGACGTGGACTGGTTGAGGGCCTTCCTCGACGAGTTGAAATCGCGCAACCTTCTGGGCCGCATCCGCATCTCTTCCAATTGCCGGGCCGACATCGTGACGGAGCAATCCTTGGACCTGATGGCGGCCTGCGGATGGCGCCTCCTGAAGATCGGCCTGGAATCCGGCAACGACGCGACCCTGAAGCGCCTGGCCAAGTGCGAGGACGTCAACCTCATCCGGCGCGGCGTTCGGATGGCCAAGGACCGGGGCATGCGCATCCTGATGACGATCATGTTCGGATACCCCTGGGAGGGCGAAGAAGAAGCTCGAAAGACCTACGAGGTCGCACGGGAACTCCTGGACTACAAGACCCGCACCGGGGACTGCCTCCAGGCCTCGGTCGTGCTTCCCTACCCCGGCTCCCCCCTCTGGCACGAGGCCGTCCGCAAGGGTTGGCTTTTGGTGGGAGAAACGGAGTACGAGCGGTATGATATGGGTCATCCCATCCTGAAGGCCCCCGTCGACGGGGCCGAGTGGTGCAAGAGGACGTGGTCCCTCATGAGGCGGTTCCCCTATGCGGCGAGGCAGGTCCTGACGGTCCGTTCGCTCGACGAAGTGAACCTCCTTTTCCGGGGCTTGAAGTCCCTCCTGGGCCACGTGAGGGATTATTCGGACGACCTGAACAAACCAACCGCATGAGGTGAAATCGATGCCCCCTCGCAAGGCCAATCCAACCCGGAAAACCGTCCCCGCCCCCGTGCCGGCCAGGGGATTCCCCTGGAAGAAGACCCTCCTGGTCGGTGTGGGCGTCCTGATCGTGGCCGGTTATCTCCTGTCCACCGGTGTCGTCCAGGACCTGACGGCCGGCCCCAAGACGCCCCTTCCGCGCACCACCCTGGGTCTCGATTTCGGCTCCGACCTGAAGACCGTCCTGGCCCGTTTCCCGGGCTCCAAGGACCGCCCCTTCAATAACGACCCCCATTTCCGCATCCTGACGTTGAAGGACCGGAAGGACATGCCGGAGGATGCCGCCGAGGCCGAGCTCATCTTCTTCGAGAACCGCCTCTATTTCGTTTCCGCCAAATGGGAGGAGAACGCGATCGAGAAGGTCCCGGTGGACGCCTGGTCCGAGGAATACAGGCGCTGGAAGAGGCGGCAACCCAACGACGCGGTCGCCCTGCAGGGCGCCGGGCAGGACACCGTCCTGAACGAATGGTACTTCGACGACGGCACCACCGAGATGGTCCTGAGGGACCTGAAGTTCAACCAGACGGTCAACCGCTGGAAGGACCTTCGCGACGCCTCGAACGAGGCGGCCCAGAGGGCCTTCGCGCCCTACCGCTTCGACCTGCAATAAAACCCTGCGCCGCCACCAGGACACCAAGTCACCAAGAACAGCGCCATTGGAAGTCGACGATATACTTAATCCTCCTGCCGCCCTTGATTACCTCTCTCCTTTGCGGTTATATGGTTTCGAGAGTTGTCTACCCGGGTATTCCATTCCCGACCCTTGGTGTCTTGGTGACTTGGTGGTGAATCCGTCATGAACCTCAAGATCCTTCTCATCAACCCGCCCCGCGTGAGGGGCCTGTCCGTCGTCCGCGAGGACCGCTACGAGCACCGCGACGTCGGCGCCGTGTACCCCCCCCTCTCGCTCCTCCAGGCCGCGGCGGTCCTGCGCCGCGACGGTCACGACGTGCGCCTCCTCGACGCCAACGGCTTCAACCTTCCCCTGGAGGCCGTGGGTCGTGAACTGACCGCCTTCGCTCCCCACCTCGTGGTCACGCGGCTCGCCTTCGACTGCCAGGAAGAGGACCTGAAGGTCCTGCAACTGGCCAAGGCCGCCGTCCCCTCCTGTGTCACGGCCGTCCGGAACAAGATCCTGTCCGACGTGCCGGAACTCGCTGATACCGTCGCGCGGCATCCCGACGTGGACCTCTTCGTGCTCGGGGAACTCGACGCCGTGCTTCCCGCCGTGGCTCAGACCCTCGGCGACGCCTGGGGATTGAAGAGCGCCCCCTCCTGGAGGGAAATCGTCCCGGCCTTGAGAATGTGCCCCGGCCTGAGGTTGAAGGATGGACAGGACGGTGTCGTCACGACCGGCGTGGCCGCCCTCATGAACCTCGACAGGATCCCCTTCCCGGCCTACGACCTCCTGCCGTCCTTGAGGCCCTACCACACGGGCGTTTTCGACGATCACTTCGCCATGATCCAGACCTCGCGGGGATGTCCCTTCAACTGCGCCTTCTGCGCCTATGCCTCGGAGAAATTCCGCCCCCGCGATCCGCACCATGTCGCCGAGGAACTGAAATGGTTGAAGACCGACCTGGGCGTGAAGGGGGTACTGTTCTTTGACGACGTTCTGGCCCTGAATTCCGAGCGCACGAAGGGGCTGGCGGGAACCCTGATCCGCGAAGGCGTCGGGCTCGATTGGGTGGCCTGCACCCGCGCCAACCTGGTGGACACCCCCACCCTGAAGGAGATGCGCGCCTCAGGATGCAGGGAACTGGCCGTCGGCATCGAGAGCGGGAGCCCCGAGATCCTGAAGACCGTCAACAAGGGAGTTTCGCTCGACGACATCCGCAAGTGCCGGGCCTCCTGCCGCGAGGCGGACGTCCTGTTCTACGGCATGTGCATCGTTGGATTGCCGGGCGAGACGGAGGGCACGCTGAAGGAGACGCTGGACTTCATCCTGGAGATCGATCCCTTCTACACCCAATTCTGCTTCTCGACGCCCTTCCCCAACACGGACATGTACCAGTGGTACGACGAGAGGGGGTTCCTCCTGACCAAGGACTTCTCGAAGTACTCCCCGCTCGACCCCGAACCGGTCGTGCGGACCGAAGCCCTCTCGGCGGAGGACTTGAAGCGCATCCGCCGGGACATCTACAAGAGACTGCTGATGCGACCCGGGTACCTGCTTTCGAAGATCAAATGGACCGACCCCGTCTGGACCATCAAGAACGCCTGCAAGATGGGCGGGAGAATCCTCAACACCGTGACGGGCCGGGCAATCCGATAAACCGCAAAACCAGGTGGCAACGCTTAAGGAAGTAAGGTATCCTTACTTTATTGTCAGGAGGATACCATGCTCGCCAAATTGACGTCCAAAAACCAATTAACCCTTCCCAAGGCTGCGGTCCAGTATTTCCACGACACCACTCATTTTGTCATCGAAATCAAGGAAGACGCCCTGGTGCTCCGCCCCGCGAAGGTGCAAACCTCCGGAGCGAAACTGGAGGCCATTCGGAAGAAGATCAAGCGCTTGGGGCTCAAGGAAGATGATGTTCGCGATGCCGTGAGATGGGCGAGGAGCCGGACAAAGTAATGCGGGTCGTCCTCGACAGCAATACGGTCATTTCCGCCCTGATCTTCAAGGGGAGGACCTCCGCACTGCGCCCCTTGTGGAAATCCGGCGCCATCCATCTATTGGCCAGCGCCGACATGATCAGGGAATATGCGTCCGTCCTGGCATACACCAAATTCCACCTTCACGAAGATGAGATCCAATATCTCCTGGAGGAGGAGTTGATTCCCTATTTGAACCCCGTGTCCCTCGGTTCCCCACACCTGAATTGGCGCCCCTCCGACAAGAAGGACCTTCCTTTTGTGATCGCCGCGTTGGCCGGAAAGGCCGAATTCCTGATCAGCGGCGACCACCATCTACTTCAACTCGTTCATCAATACCCATTTACCATCATCGCTCCGGGCGCGTTCCTGGATGCACACGCCGGATCATGATCGCTCAAAACCTCAACACTCATCCTTCACTCCATGCTAGGCGAGGGATCACGGATTGGTTTAAGTTGACTGTTGATTTGAAAGGCGGGATTTGACGATGTTGATATTTCTAACAGGCGGCAGTGGGTTCATCGGGCATTGGGTCGTCAAGGAACTGCTGGATCAGGGTCTTCACCTTCGTCTCCTGGTCCGCAATCCCTCGAAGATCCCCTCCCTGAAGACTCTTCCGGGCGTCGGGATCGTCGAGGGCACCCTCTACGACAAGGCGGTCATCGAGAAGGCCCTGAAGGGCTGCGACGCCTGCATCCATGTCGCGCTGGGATGGGGCGACACGCCCACCACCATGCTCCAGAAGGACACGGCCGTCACGGCGTTCCTGCTGGAGACGTCCGAGGCGGCTGGTGTGAAGAAGTTTCTCTACACGTCCTCGACGGCCGCGGTCGGCGAGTTCCGGCCCCTCATGAACGAGAGCATCGACGTAAGGCCCATGGACCTGTATGGCGCCACCAAGGCGGCCTCCGAAGCCTACCTGCTGGGTTTCGCGGCCAAGGCGCAGATGAAGTGCAATATCATCCGGCCCGGTTACACGTTCGGCAACCCGGCCTTTCCCGACGGGGTCACCCAGCCCGACCGACGCTTCAGCCAGATCGTGGACGCCGCGAAGAGGAACGAGACCATCACGGTCACGAAATACGACGGCACCCAGTTCATCTGGGCGGGAGACCAAGCGAAGCTCTACGCCGCCGTCCTCAAGAGCGACAACAATCGCCGCATCTTCTTCGGTCTGGCGAAGGAGTTCGTGAGCTGGGAGGCGATCGCCCGGAAAGCCGTCGAGATGACGGGTTCCAAGAGCCGGATCGTGGTAGAGGACAAGGGTTGGGGAGCGGACCCGATGCTGTTCGACGTGAGCCTGATCAAGAAGGAATTCGGCCTGGAGTTCATGGCAACGCCCTGGATCGAGAAACACCTGGAATACCTGGTGAAGAGGGCCTAGTGGAGATCGACGCCATCCTGCGACTGACGGCCAAACCGGAGATCCACACCCCCGGCACGGCGCGCATGTGGGACGACCCCTACATCTCCAAACACCTGCTCAATATCCACCTGAGCCCCGACACCAACCTGGCCAGCCGGAAACCCGCTTCCATCCGCGCGACGGTCGATTGGATCCTGTCCCGGATCGGGGCACAAAAGCTCGACCTCTTGGACCTGGGTTGCGGCCCCGGCCTCTATACCGAACTGATGGCGGCCCAGGGACACCGGGTCACCGGTATCGACTGTTCCGCCAACTCCATCCGTTATGCCAAGGAACACGGGTTGAAGGGCCCCCATGCCGTCCAATACCTGAACCAGGATTACCTCCTGGCGGACCTCGGCGAGAACAAGTTCGATTTGATCCTGATGATCTATACCGACTTCGGCGTCCTGCTTCCCGACCAGCGAAGCGCCCTTCTCACCAAGATCCGGAAGGCCCTCAAACCCGGCGGAATATTTGTCTTCGACGTGGCGAACGACCGGGAAGTCCTACCGAAGGTGAGCCCTCCCCATTGGGATTGCCAGCAATCGGGTTTCTGGCGTCCCACGCCCTACCTTTCCCTCTCCAATACCTATCTATACGAGAAGGAGAAGGTGATCCTGAGCCAGCACGTCATCCTCGGCGCTGGGGACGATCACACCATCTACCGTTTCTGGACCCATCTGTTCTCGCACGATGATCTGGATGTCCTATTGAAGGAGCACGGTTTTCCTCAGCAGACCTATCACGAGGACGTGCTGCCCCCCGGCGATACCTGGAACGGCGATAACGTCACGTTCTGTATAGTGAAACCCTGATTTTGCCCGACAGTTGCCCGCTAACCTTTCAATTCAACCCCAAGACCATTTTCAATCCGAACTCCACACGTTCCATGGCAGCTGTATCGAGTTTGCCGGACCGTTCCCGCAGGAAAGACTTGTCCAGGGTGATGATCCGGGAAACGTTCGCCACCGAATCCTTGGGAAGACCGGTTTTGCGGGCGGTCAGCCCGACGTTCCCTGGCGCCTCGGCCAAATGAAGGTTTGAAGTGAGGACGACGGCAATCACTGTCCGGATCCGACTGCGATTGAAGGGATCTGCCTGAACGATGAGCACCGGGCGGTTATACCCCGGCTCTGACCCTCTTGGCCCCGGAAGGTCGGCCCACCAGACCTCTCCCTTTTCCGGGTTAGGGTTCCCTTCCCGGGTCACCATTGGTTCCCGGAAATGGATCTGGCCTGAAGCTTTTTGACGCCGGGATCAAGCCTTGAATCGACCTTGCCGTAAACATCGTTGAGCTTGTCGATGACCGCCCCGTCCTCGTGCGCCTCCAGATAGCTCTTGATCGCGGAAACGTACAATTTGCTTCGGGACACGCCCATTTTTTCCGCCAACTTGTCGGCGCCTTCGAAGAGTTCGTCGGGTATGGAAATGGCTGTTTTCATGAATCAAAGGTATAACTATGGTATTACTTTGTCAATACTATCCATTTTCAACTAAGCAATGCGTAACAATCCAGAACATATCGTTTGGACAAGAGCAGACCGAAACCGACGCCCCCCTCACCCTACCCTCTCCCGCAAGGGGCGAGGGATCATGCGGAGGATGCGTTGCATCATTCGTATCTGAGGGCATCGATCGGGTTGAGATTCGCGGCCTTCCTCGCGGGCCATAGCCCGAACCCGACCCCGATCCCCGCCGAGAAGAAGACCGCCAACAGGACGGATCCCGCCGTCACGGAAACGGCCCAACCCGCGAACGTGGAGATCCCCAGGGAGATGGCAAATCCCAGAAGGATGCCCCCCGCCCCGCCGGTCATGCTCACCACGACCGCCTCGATGAGGAACTGCGAGAGGATGTCGCGCCCGCGGGCGCCCAGCGCCTTGCGAAGCCCGATCTCCCTCGTCCTCTCCGTCACCGACACCAGC
>CAZGWJ010000057.1:0-17424 GCA_964529445.1 uncultured bacterium | reverse complement strand
CCGGGAACCCATCCTCGTCAACACCAAGATCGACCGGCTGTTCTCCTTCAACCTGGCCTACGAGAAATGGCAAGGCGGCTATGCCGTCCTGGGTTACTTCAACTTCCGCTTCACCATCATTCCCGCCGAGATCAAGAAGGCCCGCATCCCGTGAGGACTCGTGCCGCGAAGACCGCCCGCCGGAAGCGCCTGCGGATCGCGCAGGCCATCGCCTCGGACGCCTGGGGAGGGCGCGAGCGTACGCCCCTGCTCCTGGCTCGCGGCCTGCGGGCCAGGGGCCACGCGGTCTCGGTGTGGGCGGATCCCGAAGCCCCCGCCGCCGCCGAGGCGTGTCGCCTGGGGATTCCCCTCCTCCCCTTCCGCCGGAAGGGCCACCTGAATCCGGGCGGCATCCTCCAGGTTTCGCGAGCCCTGGCGGCCTTCAAACCCCACGTCCTGCACCTTCACCATACCCGGGACCTCTGGATGGCGGTTCCTGGCCTTGCGGGATCCGGATGGAAGGGCCCCCTTTTCCTGACCAAGCACGTGGGCTCCTCCGTCGTGAAGAAGGATATTTTGCATGCAGGGTTGTACCGGCGCGTTGATCGCGTTTTCACCTGTTCACGGGTCATCCTCCGGAACGTTCTCGAGACGACATCGGTCGCGCCGGAACGGGTGCAGGTGTCCTACGCGCCCGTGGACCTGGACCTTTTCCGCTTCGATCCGGCGGCGCGCGGCCGCGTCCGCCGGGCCTGGGGAGTGCGGGAAGGCCGTCTTGTGGTGGGCATGGTGGCGCGGCTCTCCCCCGGCAAGGGGCATGAGATCCTGATGCAGGCCGCCGCCCTCCTGCGCGCCACGTTCCCCGGTGTGATGTTCCGGATGGCGGGCGACGCCTCCCGCTCGGAGGCGGGATACAAGGCCCGCCTGCTCGGGATGCGGGACTCGCTGGGACTTGCGGATGGATTCCTCTTCGACGGCTATGTCCCCGACGTGCCCGCTTTCCTGTCGGGCCTGGACGTCGTGGTCCACAGCGCAAAGGCCGAGGCGTTCGGCCTGGCGGCCGTCGAGGCCATGGCCTGCGGCCGGCCCGTGGTAGGCCGCGCCGGGGAAGGACTGGAGGAGATCATCGTGGACGGCCGGGGGGGCATGCTGGTGGATTCCGACGACCCGATCGCGTGGGCCCGTGTCCTGCGGGATGTGCTGGGGAGGAAGAGCGTGCTCCTGCGGATGGCCTACCAGGCCCGCAAGCAGGCGGCGCGGTTCTCGCTGGAGCGACTGGCGAAGTTCCACGAGGACGCCTATTACGAGTCGCTGGCGGGGAAGGGTATACTGATCTAAGACTCCTCACCACCCTCCCGATGTAAGGCGTCGAGCGGGTGGTGAGCGGAGGTCTTTCGGAGTTGATATGGCAAAGAAACCCAAATCCTTGTTCGTGGTGGCGGGGGAGGTCTCGGGCGACCTCCTGGCGGCACGCGTCGTGCGCGTCCTGAAGGGCCGGATGCCCCGACTGAAGGTCTTCGGGTTCGGCGGTTCGGCGCTGGCCGCCGCGGGCGCGGATGTTCGCGAGGATCTCACGAAACAGGGCATCATCGGCTTCGTCGAGGTCGTGAAGCACCTGCCCGACATCCTCCGCCGATTCAGCCTGTGCGACCGCTGGCTGGAGGAGGAGCGCCCTGACGCCGTTCTTCTCGTCGACTATCCGGGCTTCAACCTTCGCGTCGCCGGAAAGGCACGCCGACTTGGCATCCCCGTCTGTTACTACGTGGCACCCCAGTTGTGGGCCTGGCACGCGTCGCGCATCCGCCGCATGAAGCGCGACGTCACGAGGCTCATGGTCCTTTATCCCTTCGAGGAGGGGTGGTTCAGGAAGCGGGGCATGGACGCCGTCTACGTGGGTCATCCGCTCGCGGCACGAGTCCCGCGCGGCCGCCCGGCCCCCATGGGCCGATCCCCCCGAATCTGCGTCATGCCGGGAAGCCGCAGGAGCGAACTGGCCCGGCTCTGGCCCGTGATGCTCGAGGCTTCCCGCCTCCTCCGGAAGACGTATCCGGAGGCACGGTTTGTGGTGCCCCGGCCTCCCACGCTCTCGGCGGAGGCTTTCCCGGGACTCACCCCGGAGGATCCCTTCCGCTTCATGCCCTCGGACGACTACCGCACGCGCGGGACCTGCCATTTTGCGTGGGTGAAATCGGGAACCGGCACCCTGGAAACGGCCCTCCTGGGAACGCCCATGATCCTGGTGTACAAGCTGGCCCCCCTGTCGTACCGGATCGCCCGCGCGGTGGCAACGGTGAAGCACGTGGGCCTGGTGAACATCCTCTCCGAGGTACCCGTGGTGCCGGAACTCCTCCAGCACGAGGCCACACCCGAGCGATTGGCGGGCGAGACCCTCGCCATCCTGGGATCGAAGGAACGCTTGGGTGAACAGGCCCGACAGTTCGCGGTGATCCGGAGCCGGCTGTCGAAACCGAAGGATCCTGCCGGGGCGGCCGCGAAGGTCGTGGAAGGCGTCCTTCGGAAGGTTTGAAAAGTGTGAAAGGCGTGAAGGTTTGAAGGGGGCCGACACTCCCTTATCATGCGTTCAAACGTTCTTGCCTTTGAAACCACAAGACAACAGGCGTTGCTAAAGGGTGATATGACAAGCTACCGATTGAATCTCGCTGAGCGGTTGCTGGTGCTTCTCGCCGCTCCCCTGATCCATCTGCTGGGGCTCACCTTGAGGTTTGAACTGAAGGGCCGCGTGGACCTCGGGTTCCCGAAGGGAAAGTCCGGTTCCTTCCTCATGACCCTCTGGCACGAGACCCTTCTCATGGGCATGTGGTTCCACCGGGGCATGAACGTCCACGTCCTCATCTCGCAGAGCCGTGACGGAGAATTGATCGCCGGTGTCACGAGGCGCTTCGGGTATATTCCCGAGCGTGGCTCTTCCACCCGGGGCGGAGTTCTGGGCGCGCGGGGCATGGTATCGGCCCTGAAGGGTGGGGAGCGGGGCGCCATCACACCGGATGGGCCGAGGGGGCCCCGCCGCAAGCTCCACGAGGGCGTGCTGGCCATCGCGAAGCTATCCGGACGCCCGATCCTGCCGGTCGCTTTCTGCGCCCAGCGATGCTGGCGGGTTGGATCCTGGGACCGCTTCATCATTCCGAAGCCCTTCAGCCGGGCCGTCTTCGTCTACGGCGAACCGATCGGGGTGCCGCGCAAGGGGGACGACGCGAAGTCTCTCCGGATGATCCAGGCGGCGATGGATCGGGCGATGGAACAGGCGGAATCACACTTCCCCGGGAGTCGAATCCGTCGATAAAAGGAGTCGATTCCGGTAGAATCTTCCCGTCGTCACCTGACCGGAGTCCCATCCTTCCATGCCTGATCGTCTTGAATCATCCTTCTGGGCGCCCCTTTACCGGATGGGGACCCTTCTCCTGTATCCGCTGGCGGTCCTTCTTTCCTGGGGGGATGCCTTGCTGTCCCTTCTCAAGCGGGGACGCGAATCCTTCTTCCGCGAACGTTTAGGCCGCTACCCGGAAGCCGAGCTGGCGGCGCACGAGGCATCCCGCACGGTGTGGATCCACGCGGCGTCCGCGGGGGAGGCCAATGCCGTCACGCCCCTGATCCGGGACCTGAAGGCCGCCAGGCCCGGCATCCGGGTGGTCTTGACCACGTCCTCCCGAACGGGCCGCCGTTCGGCCCGCGAGTCGAAGGTCGCCGATGCCGCCTTTCTCGCCCCCCTCGACATGCCGCATCCCTTGCGGAGGGCGTTCCGGTCCTTCCAGCCGTCCCTTCTGGTGGTGGCTGAGACGGAGATCTGGCCGCTCCTCTTCGAGCGATCCTCCCGCAATCGTGTGCCCCTGGTCCTCGTCAACGGACGGTTGTCCGACCGGAACTTTCCCCGATACCGCCGCTTCCGCGGCCTCTTCGCCGGGGCCCTGTCGCAGGTCGCCTCGTTCCTGATGCAGACGCGTTCCGACGCCGAAAGAATCGAGTTCTTGGGCGCGCCCGCGAAGCGCATACGGGTCGCGGGGCAGATGAAGTACGACGTGAACCCGCCGCCCCCGTCCCGCGTGGCGGAATTGAAGCGGGGGATCGGACTCCGGGAGGACGATCTTCTGTTCACCCTGGGAAGCTTGAGGGACGGCGAGGAGGATCCGCTATTTGCCGTACTCGGGAAGGTGCTGGGGATCGCCCCTTCCGTGAGGGTCCTGGTCGCTCCCCGTCACATGAGGAACGTCCCGGTTTATGGGGCCAAACTGGACGCTCTCGGAATACAATGGACCCTGCGGAGCGGCATGGGGCCGAGCCGCCCCTGGAGGGTGATGGTGCTCGATACCTTCGGGGAGTTGACGGCGGCCTACGCCCTTTCCCGGGGCGCGTTCGTGGGAGGCACTCTGGTGCCCATCGGGGGTCACAACCTGATCGAGCCGGCCTTGTCGAAGGTGCCCGTGTGCTACGGGCCCTACACGGGGAACGTCCGCGAGGCGGACGAGGCGCTTTCGGCCTCTGGAGGCGGCGCGAGATTGAAGGACGCCTCCGAACTTCCGGTGGTCCTCGCGAATTGGGCGGATGCGGCGGCCTCCCGCGTGGCCGGGGAAAAGGCCTTTGCCGCGGTCGATTCCATGCGCGGTGCCACGGGGAAAACCCTCCAGGAGCTTTTGCGCCTCCTGCCGGACTGACAGGATCCGATCCCGCGCCGAGGGGACGGAACGATCGGGCGGCCGGGTGGAATTGAGGCTTCATTGTCCAGCGTGCAACAGGCCTATCTCAGGTTCATCCACGACCGGAAGAAGGACATTCTGGGCGAGGCGCTTTTCCTCGTCCTGAAGGTTCTTTCCCTCCTGTTCCTCGCGGGATGGTGGATGCGAAAGGCGGCCTTCCGCACCGGGATCCTCCGCCGTCGTCGACTGCCCTGTCCGGTCGTGAGCGTCGGCAACATCACCACCGGCGGCACGGGCAAGACGCCCCTGGTCATCGCCTTGGCGCGTTCCTTCGTCAAGGCCGGGAAACGCGTGGCGGTCCTCAGCCGCGGATACAAGGGTCGTCGGCCGTTGAAGCGACCCCTCTGGGTTTCCGACGGAAAACGGATCCTGGCGGGCCCGATGGAAGCCGGCGACGAACCCGTTCTCATCGCGAGAAAGGTCCCGGAAGCGGCCGTCCTGGTCCATCCGGTGCGGTACCGGTCCGGGCTCGAGGCCATCGCCCGGTTCAAGCCGGATATCATCATCCTCGACGACGGTTTCCAGAGGCGCTTCAGCCTCCATCGCGACCTCGATCTCCTGGTCGTCGACGCCTTGAACCCCTTCTCCAGCGGCTGGCCCCTCCCGGCGGGACTCCTTCGAGAACCGCTCACCGCGCTCTCGGAAGCCGGGGTTTTCGTGGTGAACAAGGCCGACCAAGCGGCGAACCTGAACGACCTCCTGACCGTACTGCGTTCCCGCAATCCCCGGGCCTTCGTGGTGGAATCGAAGTACGAACCGGCCCTGTTGAGGGATTTGACGACGGGGAAGCGCATGAATCCCTCCCACCTGGACGGGAGTCCCGTCGGCGCCCTTTCGGGGATCGCGGCGCCTCTTTCCTTCATCCGGACCCTGGCTTCCCACAAGGTCATCGTGAGGCATGCCTACAATTTCGACGACCATTACACCTATACCACGGAGGAACTGCGGAAGGTGGCGGAGGATGCCCAGCGCCGTGGTTTGGAGTACCTGGTCACCACGGAGAAGGACGAGGTGAAGTTCCCCCGGGGACTGGAACTGCCGGTGCCGGTCCTGGTCTTCGAGGTTGAATGGCGGATCACGGGAGGTCGGGAGCATTGGGAGACCGTGATGAAGGGCTTGCAGTTGGCGGCGGGCGGCGGATGAGAACGATCGAATACCTCGCCGTTCTGGCGTTCGCGACCCTGATGAGGATTATCCCCCTGCGGCCGGGGCGCGCCCTGGGCGCGGGTCTCGCGGGTCTGCTCTTCCATCTCCTGAAGGCGCCCCGGCGGGTCGGCGCCGGGAACCTGAGGCGGGCCTTCCCCAACTGGTCGGAGGGGCGGGTCCAGGCGACCTTGAGGGCCGTGTACCGGCAACTGGGCTGGTCCCTCGCCGAGGTTTGCCACCTGCCCTCCCTGGGGCCGGATTGGGTGGGGAAGAACGTGGATTTCGAGGGCCGGGAGCATGCGGACCGCTCCATGCGCAGGGGGCGGGGTGTCGTCGCCCTGGTCAGCCATTTCGGGAACTGGGAACTGCTGGGAGCCGTCTTCGCGCGCGTGGGGTATTCCCCCCGGGTGGTGGCCTTCCCCCAGTCGAACCGGCGCGTGGATGACCTGATCCGCCGGAACCGCGAATCGACGGGCATGAAGGTGGTGTATACGGGACACCATGGGACCGCGGAACTGCTGGAGCATCTCCGCGGGGGGGGCATGGTCGGCATCCTCGCGGACCAGAACGCCGGGGAGGGCGGAGTGAGGCTTCCCTTCTTCGGGCGGGATTGCTCGGTGGCCAAGGCTCCCGCCGTCCTGGCCCGCAAGACGGGCGCGGCCATCATCCCGGTCTTCCTTCTTCGGGGCCCGGGTCACCGATTCATCGTGAACGTCCTTCCGGAGGTGCCGGTGGACCGCACTTCCGACGCCGAAAAGGATATCCGGGAGACCACACGGAGGTGGTTGAAGGTCCAGGAGGATTTCACCCGGGAACACCCGGACCAGTACTTCTGGCTGCACCGCAGGTGGAAGCACTACGAATAAAGACAGTGAGTCGTTCGGAGTGAGGAGTTGGAGCGGCAACCGTGATGCTGATAACGGCAAGGCGGATCGCATAACGGATTTCGCAACTTCGCGTTGAGCCGTTGTTGGGGGAGGTCGTGTGGCTGATCCATCGGGGGCGGGACAACCGAAACCGGTCACGGAGGTGACTGCGCGGGGGACCCTGCGGTTCCTGGTGATGCGCTATTCGTCGCTGGGCGACGTGGCGCTCACGAACCCGGTGCTGGACCTCCTGCGCTATTCCTGGCCCGATTCGGAGATCCATTTCGCGACGAAGCCGGCCTTCGCACCCGCCGTGGCCGGCCATCCGGCCCTGACCCGCGTGATCCCCTACCGGGGATTCCTGGCCCACCTGAAGGCCCTGCGCGCTTTGGGCCCCACGATGGTGGTGGACCTGCACGATTCCCTCCGGACCTGGGCCCTGACGCGCCTCCTTTCGCGTGGAAATCCGGCCCTCCGCGTCCTGACGTACGACAAGGAGTCCGTGGGACGTCGTCTCATCGTCTCGAAGATCCGCAAGGCGCCGTCCCTCCACACGGTCGAGAAATACCTCAAGCCCCTGATGTCCATGGGGGCCCTGCATCCGCGCGACGAGATCGGCCTCACGGTGCATCCCACGAGGTACGGGCTCGGATATGCCCGCGATTTCATGGAACGCCGCCGGGTCTCTACCTCCCAACTGGTGGTGGGAATGGCCCCGGGCGCCCGATGGGCCACCAAACGCTGGCCCGCCGAGCGCTGGTCCGAACTGGCCTCCCGACTTGTGGAGAGCCGGGATTGCCTGCTCCTCTGGTTCGGTTCGGAGGAGGAGAAGGGGATGATCGCCGGGATCCAGTCCGCCATGACGGGACTGCCCTCGCGCCGGGGAGCCAACCTGGCCGGACAATGCACGCTCGAGGAGACCATCGCGCTTCTGGGCCGTTGCGACGTGGTGGTGAGCCATGATTCCGGGCTCATGCACCTGGCGGTCGGCCGGGGAGCGCGCGTGGTGGCCCTCTTCGGGTCCACCACGACCGACCTGGGGTTCGCCCCGTTGGGGCGCGAGCACATCGTGGTCGAGTGCACGGGGCTCTCCTGCCGGCCCTGCCACGTTCACGGCCGCCGCTGGTGCCCGAAGGGCCATTTCCGCTGCATGAAGGACCTCACGGTGGACCTGGTGGAGGGCGCGCTGGATCGGGCCATCGGGAAAACCAGGAAAGGCAATTAGGAATCACTGCTGTCCAAGACGTTATCAAGTGTGGACGTTGCGATCTCAAAACCTTGTTTTGGACAGGCTCGGACACTGAACGTCGGAAAAGCCCCCTCTCCCTTTACACGGGCCCTAAAGGGGCCAGTGCGAACAACCCTCGGACATGAACTTGTGGTTCCTGTCCGGTTCGTCCCTCTCCCGCCAGCGGGAGAGGGCAAGCATTCGAGCGTGATTTTCGCGATGAATGCCGGGTGAGGGGATGGCTGGGTAGTGAACTTTGCGATTATCTTGGACAAGACTGATCGGGAATTATTAATGAGAGGTGAGGAGTGGAGGTCCGAATCAATTCATCATTCCTGATTCCTCATTCCTCATTGCCGCGCACGCCCTATGTCGGTTGCTCCAGGGTGTCGTCCCGGAGGGATGGATGCCGCTGAAACCCAAGGTCGCTCTCCTGCGCGGATCCCTCCTGTCCCCCTTCGAGATGCAAAGCTACGGTCTTCTCGCGCGGGAATTCGAGTTCACGGCCCTGGTGCCGCACCGGACCGCCTTCGACCTCTCCGGGGTGGAGGTCCGCCGACGGAGTCTCTGGTGCCCCCTGGAAGCGGGTCTCCGTTTCCAGGACATGGTACGGAATGCCCGGGCCCTCCAGGCGCGCCTGGGCGGCCGCGGTGTCTCCTATTGCGGCATGGCCGATCTCCTGGAGGGTTTCGACATCTGCCATGTCATGGACCAGTATTTCTGCTATTGCTTCGAGGCCGTGGCGGCCCGCCAAAGATGGGGCACGAGGATCGTCGTCACGCAATGGGAGAACATTCCGCATTTGAACGAGGGCAAGTTCTTCAGCCGCCAGATCAAGCGGATGGTGCGCGAGAACGCGGATTGTTTCATCGCCATGTCCGAGGGAGCCCGCCGGACCTTGCGGGATGAGGGCGTGGAGGAGGGAAGGATCACCCGGGCGTTCGGTGCGGTGGACACCGGTCATTTCAAACCGGGCCCTCCGGAGAATTCCCTCCGCGCCCGGTGGGGGATTTCCCGGGGTGATCGCTTGGTCCTATCCGTCGGGCGGATCGCCGCGGACAAGGGCTTCTTCACCCTCCTGGAGGCGGCGCGGCGTCTTCGGGAGAGGCGTCCCGGGATCCGTTGGCTCCTGGTGGGAAAGGACGAGTGCGGCGCGGAAGCGGAGGTGGTCCGGGCGGGATTGGCAGGCACCATGATCCTGACCGGGCCGGTCCCCTACGAGGACATGCCGCGCTATTACCGGCTGGCGTCGCTTTTCGTCCTGCCCAGCCGCGACCGAAGGGGATGGCAGGAGCAGTTCGGTTATGTCCTGGCGGAGGCCATGGCCTGCGGTGTGCCCGTGATCGGCTCCGACAGCGGGGCTATTCCCGAGGTGGTGGGCGATCCCCGGCGGATCTTTCCCCAGGGGGACGCGATGGACCTGGCCCATCTCGTCGAAAGGATGATGGCCTTGCCCCCGGGGCCGCTGAAATCCGTAGCGCGTCGTCGGGCCTTGTCCTGTTTTTCCGCCCAGGCCCTTTCCTCCCGCCTCTCGCAGGCCTATCGGACGGTCCTTTCCGGTCCCTGACCTTTCCCTTCGATGTGATAACATGGCTTTTCGGAGGCCCCATGAAACCCCGGCTGTCGGTCGTCATCATCACCCACAACGAGGAACGCAACATCCGGCGCTGCCTGGCCTCCGTTCGGGCGGCGAGGAATCGCGGCGTCCGCGTCATCGAGACGATCGTCGTGGACTCGCGGAGCACCGACCGCACGGTTACCCTGGCGCGCTCCTTCGGGGCGAGGGTCTTCGTGCGCCCCTGGCCCGGTTATTCCGCGCAGAAGAACTGGGCCCTGGAACGCTGCCGGGGCGATTGGATCCTCTCGCTGGACGCCGACGAGGAGATGACCGACCTCCTCTGGGACGAGATCGCAAGGGTCCTATCCGGGACGCCGGACGACGTGGACGGCTATTTCATACCCCGACGGGCTTACTTCGCGGGACGGTGGATCCGCCATTGCGGCTGGTGGCCCGACGCCCAACTGCGCCTGATCCGGGCGGGGCGGGGGAAGTTCAACGGGAACCCCGTGCACGAGGGCCTCGAGGTGGAGGGCCGGACGGAAACCCTTCGCGAAGCCATGGAGCACTATTCCTACGATTCGATCTCCCATTACCTGCGCAAGATGGAGGATTATTCGACGTTGGCCGCCGCCCGGCCGCCCGCGAAGAAGGTGCGCTTCTGGCCCTACTACCTGCTCATCAACCCCATCGTGGTGTTCTTCCGGATGTACGTCACCCGCCGGGGTTTTCTCGACGGATGGCACGGGCTCGTCGTCTGCGTCCTCTCGACCTTCCACGAGTTCGTGAAATACGCGAAGGTGTGGGAACGCCACGTCCTGAAACGGGGGACGGGAACCGATGAAACCCGCCGGTAAGCGACTGCTCGTCGTTGCCCCGAATTGGCTGGGTGATTCCGTCATGGCCGGTCCCGCCGTCGCGGCCCTGGGATCCTCGCGACTCGCGGGACGCGTCTCGGTCCTGGCCCGGCCCTCCCTGATCGATCTGTGGAAGGGTTTTCCCGGCGTGGACGACGTTATCCCCCTTGAGCGGGGAAGGGGACCCATCGGGCGGCTGTCCGCGATGTACCGGATGGCGAGGGCGCTCCGGGCTCGGAACTTCGACGGGGTACTGATCCTCCCGCCCTCCTTCTCCTCGGCCCTGCTGGTCCGGCTGGCGGGGATCCCCGAGAGGGCCGGCGCGGATACGGAAGGCCGCGGTTTCCTTCTTACGCATCCCGTGGAGAGCGTCGCTCCGCGCTCGCGGCATGCGGTCGTGGAATACCTGGACCTGGCCCGTCAGGCCTTCGGGGTGCCTCTGCCCTCCGGGCCGGTGCGCCTGTCGGCGGCTCCCTCCCGGGACGCGGGGCCCCGCTTCAGGTCCCTCTTGGCGGATTCGGGCATCCCCTCCCGCAACGGGTTCATCGCCCTGGGGCCCGGAGCGACCTATGGTCCCGCCAAGCGATGGCCTCTCGAGCATTGGCGGGTTCTCATCGACGGACTTCTGTCGGAACGCCGGGAAACCCTGCTCCTGGTGGGAGGTTCGGAGGAGGCCCGGTACCTGGAACCCCTGGTCCGCGGAACAAGCCGCGGAAGCGATCGCATCCGCTCCCTGGCGGGGAAGACACCGACCGGAGTGCTGGCGCAACTCCTGTGCGCCTCGCGCATCTTCATCACCAACGACACGGGTCCCATGCATCTGGCGGCGGCCGTGGGCACCCCGGTCGTGGCCCTTTTCGGTTCGACTTCCCCGTCCTGGACTCGGCCCTGGGGCCGGGGCCACCGGGTCCTCTGCCATCCCGTCCCCTGCAGTCCCTGTTTCCAGAGACGGTGCAACATCGGTTATCCCTGCCTCCGGGAATTGACGCCGGACCGGGTTCTTCGGGAAGCGATGGATCTTCTTCGGAGAAAGAGCCGGGTTGGGGCGGAGGAACTTTCCGGTTGAATGATGATCCCTCGGGGCGGGACTCCATCGGGCTGAAAACGGGGATCCGCCGGGTCCCCGTCGTCTGTTCAGCGGACCGGAAGACGAGTGACCTTCACCATCACCGCCCCGTGGGGCGGGACCCTTGTCGAATACGAGTCCTGGAAGACGCCCCGGTCGGCGTGGGCCCAGAGGTCCCTTACCCGGGCTCGACCGGGCAGGAGGGAGAGGTCCTTCCATTCGGCCTTCAGCGTCGCGGCCTGGGAGGACCCGTTCAGGAGCACCACGGCCCGTACGTTCTCTCCCGCCAGGGGTCGTGAATAGATCCGGTAACCGTCGCCGCCCTCCCAGACCTTCCTTCCCTGGACGCCCATCGGGTCCTGGTCCACGGCGATGACCTCGCGGTTCATGAGGATCTCCTTCGTGGACGGTGTCATGTTCCTCAGGTCGTTCCCGGCCATCAGGGGGGCCGCCATGACGGCCCACAGGCTCATGTGGGCGCGGTATTCGTCGTCGGTCATGCCCCCGTTGCCGATCTCCAGCATGTCCGGGTCGTTCCAGCGCCCAGGCCCGGCGTAGTCCGCGTATTTCACGTTCTCCTCGGCATTGGCCAGCATGCTGTCCCAGTTGTCGTTGATGTCGCCCGTGGTGCGCCAGAGGTTGGCCTGTTGGGGCATCCAATCCTCGAAGCCCCACATGCAGAGACTGAACACGACGGGCCATCCGCTGTTCATGAGGGCGCGCTTCATCCGGTGGAATCCCCTCTGCGGGTCGTCGAACCAGGGCAGGTGGCAGTTGTCGACCTTGACGTAGTCCACGCCCCAGGCGGCCAGATCCGCGGCGTCACGCTTCTCGTGACCGAGGGATCCCGCCCGGCCCTGGCAGGTCTTCCGGCCCCGATCCAGGTACAAGCCGAATTTCAGGCCCTTGGCGTGTATGTAATCCGCCAGATTCCTCATGCCGTAGGGGAAATTGGCCGGGTCGGGCTGAAGGTGGCCCCGGACGCGCTTCTCGGACATCCAGCAGTCATCCACGACGATGAACTCGTAACCCGCATCCTTCATGCCGCTCTCGACCAGGGCGTCGGCCATGGCGCGGATGAGCCCGTCGCTCACGCCGCAGCCGAAACGGTTCCAGGAATTCCATCCCATGGGCGGGGTTCGTACCAGCCCGTTTTCGTGGTAGGGACGGTCGGGTGCTTCCACGGCCTCGGACGGCCGGGGCCGGTTCAGGAGGACGTTCACTGCGATTCCGACGAGGACGAGGAGGGCCGTCGCGATGAGGGCGCCCCGGGATGGTGGGCTTCCGGCGGGCGGGACGGGCGTTTTCCTCGGCTGGGCCATGGCATTCACGCTCCTTGGGAGGGCCTTGGGGTCCTGGATTTTCGGCATAAGGCGAGAAAGTGATCGCATTGCCAATGGCGAGGCGATTCCATCCTCCTGAACAGGTCCTCGTCGGTGGGAATCCCGTTGAAATCGGGGAACCGGAGAAGGCGCCTGCACCAGGATCGGCCCAGGGCGATCGAGAACCGGCCCCGGGCGCGGATCCGTTGTCCCCAATATCTGACGAACGGGAACGCAGGCCGCAATAGTCGGTCGAGTTCCAGCAGGGAGTACCCCTCGCGCGTGCCCTGCGGGCGCATGCCCGGGATGATCCGGTCAGGAACGGAAAGCAGGAGCGAGCCGTCCGGCTTCAGGGCCCGAGACATCCCGGCCAGGAAGCGGCCGGGTTCACGGGCGTTTCCGAGAATCCCGAAGGCGCAGACGAGGTCGAATTTCCCGTTCTCGAAGGCCGATTTGCCGACATCACCCGTCCGGAATTCCACGTTCGAAAGGGTGACGGCCGACCGGCACAAGGACTGTGCGGTCCGGGAGGGGCACAGGCCCACCACGTAACCTGCGCTTCCCGCGCGGGACGCCAGGAGGGCCGATCCGAGACCGGGTTCGCAGGCGAAGTCGAGAATCCAATCCCCGTCGGTTACGAGATCCAGCGCGAAGAGATACCGGGCTTCCTGGTCGGGCGGGAGGGCCGTGAGGCCGGCCCCGGCGGCATCCCGGATGCGGCCCGGAAGGGACGAAGGAGGTGGGGGTCTTCTCGGCATGGAGATACATTAGCAAAGAAGGGACTCCAGGCGAAGGGGGCCCGCCGGTTGCCCGTTTCAGGTAGAATGGGTTCATGCGGCGATCTTCTGGACGTTGAAGGGAAGGACCGTGAAGCGAATTCTTGTCGTCAAGATCCGCTCCTTCGGGGACGTCGTCCTGGCGGGTCCCTGTTTCGCGGCCCTGCGCCGGGCCTATCCCAAGGCCTGGATCACCCTCCTGACGGCCCCCCCTTCCCATGAACTGCTCAAGGCGACCGGATGGGCCAACGAGGTTTTCGCCTACAACAAGGCCGCCCTGGACCGCCAACCGCTCCTCCTCAAATGGCTCAAGGGATTCCGCATGGACATGGAACTGAGGGCCCGGAGGTTCGACCTGGCCCTCGACCTGTACGGCTCCCACCGGAGCGCCCGGCTGGTCCGCGCATCCCGTGCCCCGGTGCAGGTGGGGCTGGACATTCCCGAGACGAAGGGTTTCTACCATCTGCGCGCCGGCGCGGACGACCGTCTCACCGTATCGGTCCGGGAACTGGACCGGCGGGTCCTGCGTTTCGCGGAGGTGGACGTTTCCGATGAGGAGATCTGGCCCGTTCCTCCCGAAGCGGACGCGATGGCGGGTCGTTTCTTCCTTTCCAGCGGATTCACGGATGACGACCTGGTGGTGGCCATCAATCCCTTCGCGTCCTGCGTCACGAAGGAATGGGGGGCCGCGAAATGGGGCGAGGTGGCCGCCGAACTCTCGGCCGTGGGGATCAAGGTCTTCTTCACCTGTGCGCCGATGGAACGGGGACGGCTGGTCGAGATCGAGATCGCGGCGGGTTCCCGGTTCCCCTCCTATTCGAACTCGTCCCTTCTTCCCCTCCTGGGTCTTTACCAGCGGTGCCGGGCCGTGCTTTCCTGCGATTCGGGTCCCCGCCATCTTGCGGCCGCCGTGGGCACCCCCACGCTCACGGTCTGGGGGCCGGAACGGCCCTCGCGGTGGCACCCCTACCCGCCGGAGAAGCATCCCATCGTGATCAAGGACGTTCCCTGTCGGCCTTGCGGTCTTTCGGTCTGCGTCGACCGAAACCACGAGTGCATGGTGGCCGTAAAACCGGATACCGTCCTGAAGGAGTTGAAGCGCCTCTTGCGGGGATCCGAGCCGGGCCAGAAGGCCAAGACGAAGGGGAAGAAGTTCGACAAGACCATCTGAGATGTTTATTATGAAGTCGCGAAGAATGCCGCGATGTCGCACGCAGGCGCGGATGACAAGGCCGATGTGTCCATCGCGAGCGGTCGGCTCCGGCCGGGCTTTCGATCCATCCCGCTTCGAGTCTTCGTGCCTTCGTGGTGGGAGGGTGTGCGTTGGAGCCCAAGAACATCCTGGTCATCCGTCCCCGTTTCCTGGGGGACGTCATCCTCGCTTCCGGCCTTGCCGAGGCCGTGAAGTCGGTCCGCCCGGAGGCCCGCGTCTCGTTCCTGGCCCAGGCCCCCTTCGCGGAAGCCCTGCGGCATGATCCGACGTGGAACGAGATCCTGTCGTTCGATTTCTCCCGTCGCAACCGTCCGACCTACCTGTTCGGTTTCTTCCGGGAATTGAGACGACGGCGCTTCGATATCGTGCTGGACCTCTTCGGCAATCCCCGCACCGTGCAGATGTCGCTCCTTTCAGGTGCGAAAGTCCGGGTGGGCTACCGGCTGAGGGGGCGTTCCTGGGCCTATACGCACCAGGCGCCTCCCTCCTCGCCGGCCCTGCCCTCCGGGAGGCGGCCCGTGACCGAGGCGTATCTGGATCAGGTGCGCGCGCTCGGGATCTCGCCCACCCTGCCTTATCGCACCCGAATCCACGTGACGGAGGACGAGCGGGCGGCGGCCTCGGATTTCCTGAAAAGCCAGGGATGGGGCGGGGAGAAGGTGGTGGCCGTGGCTTCCGGCGCATCCTGGCCCGCCAAGCGATGGCCCGCGGAACGCTTCCTCGAGGTGGGGAAGCAACTGCTGAAGAAGGGAGTCCGCCCGCTGTTCCTCTTCGGGCCCTCGGAGGGGACGCTGAAGGATTTCTTCCGGGCGCGATGGGAGAAGGGGTTCCTCAAGGCGGAGGATCGACCCTTGCGGGAGGTTTTCGCGCTCATCGCATCGTCCGCCGCTCTGCTTTCGAACGACGCGGGTCCCATGCACATCGGGCCCGCCGTGGGGACGCCTACGCTCGGGATCTTCGGGCCCGGCGAGCCGGAGATCTGGTTCCCCTACGGGGCGCCTCACCGGGTCCTTCATCGCGAAATCCCATGCAGTCATTGCGGCCTCGACGAGTGCGGGCGCCTGGATTGCATGAATGCCATCCCGACCAGCGAGGTCCTCTCCCGGATCCTGGACCCAGCGGGCATCGGATAAGAGGAGCGGCCCCGGTTATCGAGGATTCCGTCCCCGACACGAGGCGGGGCCATTCATTTCGCGGCCGGGTCCTGATGGGACGGCGGCCGGAAGCGGATTTCAAGAAGTTCAGACCCCTTGGGGATCCAGGACGTGCCGACCACCAGCATCTCCCGGTTGTGGACCGCCAACAGCGGCCAATAACTGTCCTCCGGAAGGTCGCGCGGGATGCTGTATCGGAGTTCCTCGACGACGCTCCAGCGGTATTCCATGCGTCCCTCCTCGGCGGCCGCGACGATTTCAGCGGCGGTCAGGGGCAGGTGCTCAAGGGGCCTTCCCCAGGATTCCGAACCCGCTTCGCGGTTTCTCCTCTCCTTGGAACGCGCATCGAGACGGAACACCTTTTCTGAACCCATCAGGCGGGATCCCATCTGGCAGGAAAGGATATTGGTTTCGCGATAGGCGGTCACCGCCAGCAAGCGTCCGATCCCTTTGAAGTCGAGATTTTCCAGGAATAATTGGCTGGTCGGATCGCCTTCGTACACGAAGAAACCCTCCTTCGCCGCGACGCGGCAGTCGGAGGGATCCTTGTCGATGATTTTCACTTCCGGAATGCGAGTCGACAGTTGGCGGGCCAGGAAGCGCCCGAAAGCATTGGCCCCCACGATCAGCACCCCGAGGGGTTTCTCCTCCCGGACCTTGAGAAGGGCGGCCAAGGGGATGCCCAGAAAGCCGGAGAACAGGACGCTGAAGGAAATGACCAGGAAGGTGAGGGGGACCACGGTCGAGCCCAATCCGGGATGGACGGCGGAAAGGGCGTCCGCGACGTAGAAAGCGAAGGAGGCGGCCACGATGCCCCGGGGTGCCGTCAGGGCAAGAAAGGCGGCGTCCCGCCGGTCGAGATCGGTCCGCCAGGCCGAGACCGCGACCGCCAGGGGGCGAACGAGCAGCAGGAGTCCGAGAGCCAGGAACGCGCCGTGGGGAAGGATCGCCCGGATGTCCTGGATCCGCAGTCGGGACGAGAGCCAGACGAAGACGATGGAGACGGCGACCGTCGTGATCTGTTCCTTGAAACCCATGATCTCGTGCTTGTAGGGAAACTTGGTGCGGCCCAGCCAGATCCCGAAGGTGGTGACACAGACCAATCCTGACTCGGAAAAGAAGGTCTCGCTGGCGCCGTATGCCATGAGGGCGAGGGAGATGCCGAGCATGCCGCCGATGTTGCCCACGGAATGCCCCAGAAGGAAACGTTTCTCGAAGAGCCAGCCGGTCAGGATGCCGATCGCCAGCCCGGTGAGCACACCGAACCCCAGGCGGACGAGGAACGCGCCCAGGGTACCCCAGGTGTGCCATTCGCCGGAAAGGGCGAGGTCGAGACTCAGGATCGCCAGGATGCCGCCCAAGGGATCGATGAGGATGCCTTCCCATTTCAGGATGGCGTGGACGCTGGGACGAAGGGTCAGGCGGTGGAGCAAGGGAAGGATGACCGTGGGCCCGGTCACGACCATCAGGGCGGCGAAGGGGAGGGCTTCACGCCAGGCAAGGCCGGTGATCTGCTCCGCGAGAACGTAGGAGGCCGCGAAGGTGACGGC
>CAZGWJ010000056.1:0-17730 GCA_964529445.1 uncultured bacterium | reverse complement strand
CGGCGACCCCGTAGGTCAGGAGATGCCGGACCATGCGGCCGTGTTCCCGCAGTTCCCGGAGCCGGAGCCGGAGACCGCCCTCGAACATGATGATGGCGACGAGGGCCTGGATCACCACCGGACGGACGGGTTCCAGGTATCGGGGCAGGATCCAGCCGACGCCGTCAGGACCGAGGGACCAGCCCACGAGCAGCAGGAACACGATGCTCGGAAGCCGAGCCCAGGAGGAGAAGAGCTGGGCCACCGCCCCTCCGACAAAGAGCAGGAGCAGGGTGGTCAGGGGTTGGGGAAGGGGAAATTGTCTGAAGGTTTCCAGCATCGCAGCGCGTCACCTGGTTCGATCGGGTCGTAGGCCGGGCGCTACCCGGGCGGCTCATGACCTGAAGATATCACGGGACGATTGGCGGGATAGCGAGAAATGACCTTGGACGGGTGAATCTCCAAAAGAAAGCCCCGCTCCCTTTTCGGGGAACGGGGCTTTCCGTCCAACGACGATGCAATCTCTAGGCGGGAGCGCTTAGATCTTGCGGACGTTCTCTGCCTTCAAGCCCTTCGGGCCCTGGGTCACATCGAACTCGACCCGGTCACCCTCGTTCAGGCTCTTGAAGCCGTCGCCTTGAATGGAGGAATAGTGGACAAACACGTCACTCCCACCGTCCTGCGCGACAAAACCGAAACCCTTCTCGTTCTTGAACCACTTCACAGTTCCTTGCGGCATCTCAGCGTTACCTCTCGTCTTTCGAAAAAGTGTGTTGACTTCCCGGTGAGTCGTACGGACCTCCCCAGGGAAGGCGCACATATTACGCGAAAACAGCCGACAATCAACCCTGTTGTTGTTAAAAACCGGCGTGTACCCTTAAAAGGCGTGCGGTTATTGGCCTTTGCGGGATCGCCTCCGGTGAAAAAAAGAAGACCCCCGCTTCCCGGACAGGGAACAGGGGTCTTCTTGACAAACGCTGCAATCTCTAGGCGGGAGCGCTTAGATCTTGCGGACGTTCTCGGCCTTCGGGCCCTTGGGGCTCTGGGTCACGTCGAACTCGACCCGGTCGCCCTCGTTCAGGCTCTTGAAGCCGTCGCTTTGAATCGCGGAATAATGGACGAACACATCACTCCCGCCATCCTGCGCGATGAAACCAAAACCCTTCTCGTTCTTGAACCACTTGACTGTACCTTGCGGCATCTCTGCGTTACCTCTTCTGCTTTTCTTAGGGTTGAACTGACTTCCCGACGGTGCGTCCGGACCCATCGGGAAGGCCCATATACTATCCGAAAACGGACCCCCGGAGGACAAGGAAATGAGCCGGCTGGCTATGGCGAAAGGAGGAAGCACCGAGATCCCGCCGGAGGGGGCTTAAAAAAACGGGTCATTTACCGGTAAACGAAAGGCGGAGGCGAAATGACTCGCGACGTCCCCGAGGGTATATAATACGCCCACTTTTTTACCCTTCACCCGGGGCAAGGAGACGGTCATGTTCGGCAAAGGCAAGATCTGGATGGATGGAAAACTGGTGGATTGGAAGAAGGCCACCCTCCACGTGCTGTCCCACGTGGTGCATTACGGTTCGAGCGTTTTCGAGGGCGTCCGGTGCTACGAGACGAAGCAGGGCCCCGCGATCTTCCGGCTGGGCGCCCACATCGACCGTCTTTACGACTCGGCCAAGATCTACCGGATGGACATCCCCTTCACCAGAGCCCAGTTCGCCGAGGCCGTCCTGAAGGTCGTCCGAGTCAACAAGCTGAAGAGCTGTTACATCCGCCCCTTCGTGTACCGCGGTTACGGACCCATGGGGCTGTATCCGCTGAAGAATCCCGTGAACTGCGCCATCGCGGCCTGGTATTGGGGCGCCTATCTCGGCGACGCGGCGTTCCGCAAGGGGATCTCGGTGCGCATCTCCTCCTGGCATCGCGCGGCGCCCAACACCTTCCCCACACTGGCCAAGGCCGGCGGCAACTACCTGAACTCCCAGCTCATCAAGATGGAGTCGGTGCAGGACGGTTTCGACGAGGGAATCGCGCTGGACCATTACGGCTACGTGTCGGAAGGCTCGGGTGAGAACATCTTCATGGTGAAGAACGGCGTGATCTTCACACCGCCCTCCTCATCCTCCATCCTGGCAGGCATCACGCGCCATTCGGTCTTTGTCCTGGCCCGCGAGATGGGCCTGAAGGTCCGCCAGCAGGTCATCCCCCGGGAGGGGCTTTACATCGCCGACGAGGTGTTCTTCACCGGGACGGCCGCCGAGGTTGTTCCCGTGTCCCGGATCGACAACATCGTCATCGGATCGGGCCGCCGGGGCCCCGTCACCGAGAAGGTCCAGCAGGCCTTCTTCGACATCGTGAAAGGCGACGCCCCCGACCGCTTCAACTGGCTCACGCCCGTCTGAGCGCAACGGTTTTGAGACCCGTTCTGCCCGCCGAACCGCAGAGGATCCTTCTGATCCGCCTGCGGGCCGTGGGCGACGTCGTCCTCGTCACTCCGCTGTTGAGGGCCTTGAGACGACGCTTTCCCGGGGCGCGGATCGACGCCCTGGCGGATCCCGGGCCCGCCGCCGTGCTGGACGGCAATCCCCACTTGGACCACCTGCTCCTCTCGCCCCGGCGGGGTGCGTCCTTTTCCGATCAATGGAGGTTCCTCCGCAAGGTGCGGAGCATCCGCTATGATTGGGTGCTCGACCTTTTCGGCAATCCCCGGAGCGCATGGACGGCCCTCCTGTCCGGTGCGCCCCTCAGGGCCGGCTATGCTTACCGCGGTCGGCGCCACGCTTTCACGCACGCCATTCCCAAGAACGTCGTGCGCAAGTACCAGGTGCTCGTGAACCTCGGCCTGATCGAGTCCCTGGGCGTGCCGGGTGATGGTCTTGACACGGAGATGGTGCTCGAGGGCGCCGAGCGGCGATGGGCCGGGGAGACCCTGGAAGGCCTGGGCGTTCCGCCCGGCCGACAACGTCCTCTCGTGGCCCTGAACCCCACCGGCACCTGGTCGGCCAAGAAGTGGCCCCTGACCTATTGGAGGGAACTCGTCGGGCTCCTGAACGAGGATCCCGGGACGAAACCCCTCGTCCTCTGGGGTCCGGGCGACGAGCCGGACGTGGAGCGCATCGTGGACGGATTGCAGGACAAGGTCGTCCTCGCGCCCCGCACGGACCTTCGCCAGTTGGCGGCCCTCATCTCGGGGACCGACCTGCTCATCGGGAACGACGGGGCGCCCCAGCACATCGCGAGGGCCCTGGGGGTCAGGACCCTCACGTTGCACGGACCGACCTGGGGGATTTCCTGGTGTCCCCCCGGGGATTCCCGGCACTGCTTCCTCCAGCATTTCCTCCCCTGCGGTCCCTGCGATCGCACCCGATGTCCCCATCCGCCATTGCCCCGGTCCGGGGGGCACGCCCACAAGGAGTGCATGATGAAGATCCCTCCATCGCGGGTGGCCTCTGTCGCGCGCGGGATGCTGGCCGTGGATGCCTGTCCGGGTTTGACGGGAAGCGCCCGCGGCCGGGGTCCCGATCCGGGTGGAATGGGCCGATTCGGGGCGGGAAACGCCAAGACATGACCGGTTCTTGAGCGGTCCGGAAAAATCGTCGCCGCCCCTTTCCTGGAAGGCCGTCGGCTGTTACAATGCGTTCATCCGGAACCCCTCCGGACGAAGCAATGAAGTGATCTGAATCGAGAAGGTCTTGCAGGGCCATATCCTTTCTTCCTTGGAGATCAGTCCCATGAACCGTGTTTGCGTGTTCGTCGACGGCAGCAATTTCTACTTCGGGCTCAAGCGCAACAACCGAACCATGCGCGTGGATTACCACCAGTTGTCGCTCGCGCTCTGCGGCGAGCAGCGCCGCCTGATCCGCACCTATTACTACAACGGTGCCTACGACCCCGGTCAATCGCCGGACAAGGCCCGGGCCCAGCGGCCTTTCTTCGATTCCCTGGAACGCACGCCGCAATTGGAACTGCGCCTGGGACGTCTCGTGGTGAATCGGGAGGGTGTGGCCCAGGAGAAGGGCGTGGGTATCAAGCTGGCTTCCGACATCGTGTATTACGCCGCCCAGGACGTCTTCGATACGGCTATCGTGGTGACCGAAAGCCAGGAGTTCGCCCCGGTTTTCCAGTTGGTCAAGGAACTGGGCCGGACCGTGGAATTGGCCCTGTTCCACGACGCCCAGCCGAGGGAGCTCGTGAAGTCCGCGGATCGCATCCTTCCCCTGGACGAGGTCCTGAACCGGAACGCGGCCCGGATCTTCGTGGAAGGTCCTCCCGTGAACGGGGAAGGCACCGCGTCCCCGGCCGGCAAGCCCTCCCCGGCACCTCCCGCTCCCGCCGTTGCGGCGTCCGGGAACAAGGCGCCCAAGGCGCCGGCGGCATCCAAGGATTACGACGAGGATGAGGACGTCCAGCCCCAGCCGCTCAACTCGGGGAGCGGCATCATTCAGCGCCTGTTCGGCAATACGAACAGCGCCCCGAGCGGGAACGTGAAGTCCCGCGGGGACAACAAGAGGAACAAGTACAGGGATTGATACCGGGTTGAACGCGCGGGTGAAGGCGGTCTTCCGAAGGAAGGCCGCCTTTTTTTATGCCCTGCGATCCGGAACGGCAGGGGCCGTGACCCGGGCTGCCAGGAAAGCCAGGGCCAGCAGGCTGACGAACAGGCCGAAACGGAAGGAGGCCGGTTCGTACTTGAAGACCACCTGACTGGAGCCCTTCGGATAGGGAACGGCCTGGAAGATTCCGTCGGCCAGGAGGACGGGTGCCGGGACGTCATCCACCCAGGCCCGCCAGCCCGGCATCGCGTTTTGCGTGCGCACCAGCCATCCCGGCCGGCGGGGATCCGGGACCAGATAGGACTTCGCCCTGGTGCGGGGCGCCTTGCTCCGGAGCGGCGGAAGGGATGCGGGGTCCGGATCCAGGAAGAGGTCCTTCCGGGGATCCGCCCGTCCGCTGGCGAAGGATTCGAAGGCTTCCTTGCGCGACGCTTCCATCGGCTCACCCGTGAAGAAGAACCGCTCCCCGGCCGAGTTCGGGTTCGAGAACAGGCCCCACCCGGCGATCTCCCCGAGCTTCGGGAAGCGCGGCGGCATCGTCTTTTCCGGCAGGTGCAGGACGTCCACTCCCAGGAGGTCCAAAAGGTTCCCTTCGGCGTAGGGATGCGCGTTCTGGAAGTAGAGCAGGGCGTTCAAGGTACCCTGGGTGGGCCAGGTGGAACCGTTCCCGTTCGCGACGGGGATCCCTTCCAGCAGGTTCGTGTTGGGGATGAAATGCTTGAAGACGGGACGCTCGCGGTGCCACTCGCCCGCCAGGACCAGGCGCCGGTATTCGTCCCGATCGGCCAGGGCCAAGAGGCGCCCGTCGTGGAGATGCCGGCGCAGGATGGTGAGTTCCTCCCGAACCGCGGGATCCCGGGGTTTCAAGGTCCTTTCCAGGGGGTGGAATAGGGCGGCCCGGGCGGGATCCAGAAGCGCGAGGGCCAGCAGGACCCAGGCCCATCTCCCGGGACGGGGAAAGAGGGAATCCATCGTCCGCGCGGATGCCGCAAGCAGGAAAAACACGCACATCACCCACATCTTCGAGGCCTCGAGGACGTTCGGGTGGGGCATGCGAAGGAGGGCGAAAAGACCTACGAGGCCGCCGAAGGACCAGGCCAGGGTTGCGAGGGTCGCGGCCAGGTGGAACCGGCCTTCACGATGGATCCGCCAGAACAGGAAGATCCCCGTGAGGAGCGCCGCCAGGGGAAGGATTCCGACGTAAAAGTTGTGATAGAAGAAGGCGGGTGAAACCTGGTAGTCGGGGAGCCCATTTTGCGCCAGGGCGTTGAAGTCGAAAAAGGTCTTCAGGTTCTCGACGGGGATGACATGGTGGGGATTGTCGGGCATGGCGGGTCGGCGCACGGCGTGAAGGGTGAAGTACTCGATCCCGGGAAGCCATTGGGCGCATGTGGCGAGAAGCGCGGCCCCGAGGGAAAGGGAAGCCCTTCCCAGGAGGGACCGGCCGCCGATGAAAAGGAAGTAGGCCGAGGCGCCCAGCCAGGTGAGAAGGACGATCTGGGGATACCCGGCCAGGATCTGGAGGGCTGCGATTCCGGCGAGCAGGAGTCCGGCCCCCGGAGCCCGGTCCCGGAGGCGTTGAGCGCTCCAGAAGACCCAGGGGATCCAGGCCATCGTGTCGGCAGGGGCGTTGCTGCCGACATGGTTGAACGCGCAAAGCGTGACGAGACTCAACGCGGAGAAGAAACCCGACCAGAAACGCGAGACGCCTGACGCGAGAAGGAAGAAGTGGAGTCCCGCCGCGTACAGCAGGAGATGCAGGAGGCTGTAGGCGTTCCAGGCGTCGAGGCCGAAAAGCGCGAAGAGCGGGGTGAGGGGATAGAGGACCTCGGTCTGGAACTGGGCCAGCCAGGGCATCCCGAAGGCCGTCAACGGGTTCCAGAGGGGCAAGGCGCCTCCCCGAAGGGATTCGGCCACCGACCAACGGACGGGATGGTTCCAGATGTCGTTCTCGGGAAAGACGGGTCTCAGGGAAGGGTGGACGAGAAGGCGCCCGTAAACGGCAAGCAAGACGATGAGCCAGGCCGACCAAGGCCAACCCCAGGGGGTTCCCGTTTTGGGGGTTTTCTTCCTCATGGAACGCTATTGTATCAGCGCGGGGAGTTCCGCGGATCCTGGAACGGCCTTCTCCAGCTCGGAACTGGGGGAACGGGAGCCGAAATCCGGGTGATTTGGCTTATACTTTTCCCATGACGCATTCTTCTCCCTGGCGGTTGTTCCTTCCGGTGCCGTTCCTCCTCGGGATCGCCCTGCGCGTGGTCGCGCCCGGGACGGTCGCGGGGGGCGATTCCGGGGAACTGGTGACGGCCGCTTTCGTCCTGGGGCCGGGCCATCCCCCGGGATATCCCCTTTGGGTCCTCTTGGGGCATTTGTTCACCCTCATTCCGGCCGGGACGGCCGCCTTCCGGACAACGCTCCTTTCCTGCGTCGCCTACGCCTTTTCGTATCCTCTCCTGGCTTACACCCTGGAACGGGTCCTGGAGGGTTTCCTGGAGGATGTCCGGGCCAGGATGTGGCTGGCGGCAGTGGTGTCCATTTTCGTCTTCACGAGCCCGCTGGTGCTGGCCCAGCTCCAGGGGGCCGAGGTGTATGCCCTCTTCTTCCTGCAGACAGCCCTGTTGATGCCCCTTCTTCTTCGCCCTTGCGGCAGGAACCTGCTCCTGGTGTCTTTTCTCCTCGGAATGACCCTGGCTCACCATTACCTCGTCGTCATGGTTTTCCCGGTGCTGATCGCGGCTTATTGGCGCCGCATCCCCGGCCTGAAATCCGTTCTTACGGGTGTTTCGCTCCTGATGCTCGGTCTCACGCCCCTCCTGGTGCTCGCCCTGCGCTCGAAGCTGGATCCGGCCGCCGATTGGGGCGATCCGGAAACCTTCACGCGGTTTTTGCACCACGTGAAGAGGACCCAGTACATGGGGATGGGTCGCCCGGATCTTTCGGCGGCCCTTTCCAATTTCGTGCATTACCTCTCGACGTTCCTGAAGGATACCTGGTGGATCGGCCTCGTCATGCTCGCGGCGGTCCGGAAAAAGGGTGCCCGTCTCTGGGTGCTGGGCGCCGGCATGCAGCTCATCGTCCTCCCTTTCATGCTTCTCATCGAGCAGAATCCGGTCTCGTATGCGGTCATCGACGCCTACTTCCCGCCGGTCTTTCTCTGGTCGGCGCCGCTGATCGCGGTCGGGCTTTCGATCCTTTCCGCGCGACTTCCCTCCAGGGGCCGCGCCCTCCTGGGGGCCGGACTCGTCGCAGGAACCCTGGTCCATGCGGGATGGGCGATCGGGGAGGCGGACGCATCCAGGAACCTGGCCATGGAAAGGATGGGGCGCAACGTCCTGCTGGCCCTCCCGAGAGGGGCCGCCTTCTACAGCAAGGGCGATTCCCCGACATTCGGACTGTTCCATCTGCAGAAGGTGGTCGGGCTTCGCCCCGACGTGACCGTGGCCGACCGGACCGGGGGCACCTATCGGGATGCCTACCGCCTCCAGGGGGCCCATGTGCCCGATCTGTACGGCACACTCACGCGGATCGAGAAGGCGTGGGATGCGGCGAACCCCGGACGGCGATCCTTCTATTCCGAGGTCAACGGTGTTCCCGGCCGCCCGACCCGACCCTTCGGGGTGGTTTTCGCGGTGGCGGACCGGGACGATCCCGGGCGCGAAGCGGAGTTCTGGAAGCGTGCGGTGCCGCCGGGTGCCTCCCCGAGGGACGAGTTTTTCACCCGGACCGAGTCCGGACATTTTCATCTGTTCAGGGGTTGGTGGCTCCTGAGGAGGGAGGACGAGAAGGGCGCCCGCGGGGAGTTTGCCCTGCTGCGGCGGGTCGCGGACCGCGACAGCCGCCTACTGGGTTATCTCAGCACGGTCTATCTGACCCGGGGTTGGCGCGAGGAAGCCGCAGGCGTCAGTCGCGACATCCTGGCCTTCGCCCCGGGCAACGTGGACGCGATGTTCCGCCTGGGGATGCTCGCCTCGGAGGCGGGGCGGTGGGAGGAGGCCGAAAGGTATTATCGCCGCGGTTTGAAGGCGGACCCGGGAAGGCAGGATGTGCGGAACAACCTGGCGACCCTGCTGATGGAAGCGGGTCGTCGGGAGGAAGCCGCGGCGGAATTGGCGCGCATCCTGCGGGAGGATCCGGATCATCCGGATGCCGTCAAGAACATGGGACTTCTTCTCTGGGCGTCGGATCCGGCGCTTTCGAAGGAGTATTTCCGTCGGTATCTTCGCCTGGTCCCCGACAGTCCCGAGCGTGAAGCCATCGAGAGGGTTCTGCGTTGAGACCCGCCTCTGGTACCATGGAGGCCCTGACCGAATCCGCGACAGGATGGACATGACCGAAAAGAGAATTTCCGCCGTCGAAGGTCCTTGCAATCCTTCGCGTTCCGAATACGGGGCCTACCTGCGCTTCCTGAGCCGCTGTTACGGTTATTCCGACCCGCGCTGGTTCGAGAGATATGCACCCCGGTTTTATGGCCCCTTGCGTGCCCAACTCGCCGATAAATGGGTTTTCAAGGCCTCCGGCCGGATCGTGGCCCACGTGGGCGTATTCCCGTTCACGTGCGTGGTGGAGGGGGGGAGGATGCGGGTGGCTGGCATCGGGGGTGTGGCCACCGATCCGTCCTTCCGAGGGCGGGGCTTCATGCAGGACCTGCTGGAGTTCGTGGACCGGCGGAATCGGGATCAGGGTTACGCGCTCTCCATCCTCTGGGGCGACCGGTGGCGCTACAACCAGTTCGGCTACGAGCGGGCGCTCGTCCACAACCGGTTCGTTTTCTCGAGGCGGTTCTTCCGGCGTCCGCCGGGCGATGGGGCCGTGCGGCGCGCGGCGCCTCTGGACCTTCCCGTTCTCCACCGCCTGTTCTCGCGGCATCCTTTCCGCTGTCAGCGTGACCGGACGGGACAGCGGCTGGCCCTTTCCCGTCACCTGGAGGGGCAGGAGCCGCGTATCCTGGTGTGGGAGGGGAAACGGGGCGTCGCGGCCTACGCGATGTTCTTCCGGGACCGCGAACGGTCCCCCCGGAATTGGGGCCTGGCCGAATGGGGCGGAACGGAGAAGCATGTGATGACCCTCATGGGCTACTTCCTGCACCAGGAGGGCGTGGGCGCGGTCGTGGCCTCCTTCCCGGAAGGCGGGAACCTTTTCCGGGAGGCGGCGCTCCAATGCGACGAGATGACCCGTAGTACCCTGGGTGGCATGGTCCGGATCCTCGACCTGGGACGCGTGCTCAAGGCGTTCGAGAGGCAGATGCGGGAACGATATGCCGCGGACCCGTTGCGCCAGTCGGGAGAATGGTCCCTGGGACTGGAGGGCGGTGCGCCGGTCACGCTTTCCGCCGAGCGCGAGTTCCGGGTCTTTCCGGGAAGGTCCGCGCGGAACCATGTGACACTCAAACCGCTGGATGCCACGCGCCTCTTGTTCGGGGATACGCCCCCGGAAAACCCACTGACCGATGATGAGGCCACAGCAAGGTTTTTGGATGCACTTTTCCCGCTTTCCTGGTACTGGTGGCGGAGCGACTGGATTTAGCAGGATGTTGAAATGGCGTTTTGGATACCCCGCCGGGCATGGTGCATGCAGTGGGGATATGAAGGTGACCGAGGGGTCTTGAAGATGACTGCGAAACGGAACAAGAGGGCGGGATCCGGCTGGGCAGGGTTCCTGATCGTCCTGGCCGCCTGCCTGCCCGGGTTACTCCCGGCTGGAACGGCGACTCCGGCGGTCGAAAAGGCGTTGGATATCGAGAAGTTCAAGCGCGAACTGGAGCGCAGTCACGCCCTGGTGGCCAAACACGACAGGAACCACCGCCGGCAATTGAAGACCCTCGATCGGATCACGAAGAAGGCCCCGGGATTCCCGGGGCCCTGGACGGCCCTGGCGCGGCTGGAGGCGTCCACCGGTAATTTTCGTCGCGCCGAGCAGGATCACCTGAGGGCGCTTGCGGCCTCCGACCGTTGGACGGGTCCGGCCCTGGCCTATTCCGAGTTCCTGTCCGTCCGCGGAAGGAAGGACGACGCCGCGGCGCTCCTGCGTTCCGTCCTCTCGACACAACCCGGGGATCCGGCGTTGTCCTACGCTTTGGCGGAGGTACTGCAATCCTCCGAGCCGGAGACGGCCCGGGACCTCTGGGATTCCCTGTTTCGCGCCGATCGGGAGCGCATCGACGCCGCCTTCAAGGCCGCAACGCTCGAGTATTCCCGCGGCCGTTACCGCGAGGCCTTCGAGCGGTTCGAGAAACTTCACGGGGAGCGGCCGAGGGATGCGGAGATCCTCGCTCTTTGCGTCGAATCCGCGAGGAAGGCCGGGCGGCCGGAGAAGGCATCAGGATACATCGAGAAGCTCGCTCTCGGCACCGCCGAATGCTCCCACCTGGAGGCGTGGATCGAGGGTGCACCGAAGAATCCGTTGGCCGCCTGCCGCCGCGCTCATGAGCGCAACCCCCGCTGTCCCGGCGTTCTTGTCCGAACCGGGGAAGTGCAGGAAAGGTCCGGCGATTTTCACGGGGCCTTCCGGGCGTATGCGGCGGCCTTCCGGCTCGATCCGGAGGATCGCACCCTCCTCGCGCGGCTCAAGACGCTGGCTGGCCAGCTGCTGGAACCCATGCCCGATCCGGGGCCTTTCCTGCGTCTGCCCGAAAGGAACAACATCTGGTCGAAAGCGGAAGCCGAGATGAACGCCGGCAACTGGAAAAAGGCGTTCTCCGTCGTGAAGCGGGTGCCTTTCCGCCGCGACATGGAATTCGGGCAGCCCTTTCTCCTCCGGATGGCCGAGGCCGCGAAGGGTGACGATGAACTGATGCGCTGGGCGGATTCGCTGGCCCGCACCTGCCACCGGGAGGGTACGTTCGTCTATGCGGCGGCGCTCCAGGGTTCGGGGCGCAGTGCTCGTGCGGATGAGATGCTCCGGAAATCCGTCGAAACCTGGTTCATGGACCCGTTTCCCTGCGAGCGTTTGGGGCGATTACGGGTAGCGCTGGGGTTCTGGGATGCGGCGGGAAAAGTCTTCGAGGAGGCGGACCGGCGGGATTGGCGGGGACGCTGGATCCTGGACGAGGCCCGTTGCGCTCTGGAGAAGGGCGATGGAGGGATGGCCACGCGGTTGTATCTTTCCGTGCTGGGGCGCCGGGTTTTCCAGGCGGAGGCCTATCAGGGGTTGATGCGGGCCTACGAGAGGAATCGAATGCCCCAGGAGGCCTTGGCGGCCGCCCGCCTTTGGGCGCAGGCGGAACCCCTCTCGAAGGAGGCGTGGGAGGCTTTTCGCCGCTGGGAAACGGACCCCAAGATGAGGGATCTCATCGACCGGGTGCTGGGGGTTTTATAGCAGGGTGTTGAAAAAGTCCCGGTGGATCCGGAGAGGATGAAAGTGGAAAAATACATCGCTATCGGGGTTGGGGCGGTCCTGGGGGCCTATTGCCGCCATGGGGTGGGTGTTTTCAGCGTCCAGCGCTGGGGGCCGACCTTCCCCTGGGGCACGCTTCTCGCGAACCTGGCGGGTTCCTTCGTGCTCGGGATCTTTCTGTCCCTGCATCTGGACCGGGGCCTCTTCACTCCGGGCGTCCGATATTTCGTGGCGGTCGGGTTTTGCGCGTCCTTCACCACCTACTCCACTTTCAGCTGGGAGACGGTCCGTTACCTTCAGGAAGGGAATTTCTGGATCGCGGCGGCCAACGTTGCGGCGAACCTGTTCGGTTGTCTTCTGGCCGTGTGGGGCGGTTTAATGGCCTCCCGGCTCCTGGGATGAGGAGGAACGGCATGGAACTCGTGGGGAAATGCAAGATGTTGAGGATCTACATGGGGGAGGACGAGCGCGCAGGCAGAAAACGTCTTTACGATGTCATTCTGGCCCGCCTGAAGGAAGTCGGAGTGGCGGGGGTGACGATCCTGCGCGGGTTGGAAGGCTTCGGCGCGTCCAGCCGCATCCACAGCGCCCGGATCCTCGAGGCCATGGAGGACCTTCCGATCATCATGGAAGTGGTGGATCGGCCGGCGCGCATTCTCAAGGGATTGAACGCTGTCGAGGGCTTGCTTCCTGCGAACTGCCTCGTGACCATTCAGGACGTTCGGGTGCTCCATTACCGGGCAACCGGCGGAAGGCATACCCGTAGCCGCCGATTGTAGAGCGCGAAAACGGGCGTTTAACGGTACCGCTCGCCAAGTAATCGTTTTATGGGCCTTCAACAAGTCCGGATACAAATTCATTGCCCTTTTTCCGGAAAAGTTGGAAAATATATTTTCAGTCCATGGACGTTCATGTCCATTCCGAAGTTCCTCGGGGGAACCATGCCGCGCAAGAAGAAGGAGCCCGCTGCCCAGCCGGAGAAGGCGCCTCGCGCGCCCCGCTCCCGCGTGTCCTCGGGCACCGGCGCGAAGAAGGAAACCGCGTCCAAGCGGTCCCGCGCCGCAACGGCGAAAAAGGGGGATGTGAAATCCCTTTCCCCGGTCCGTCGCGTGGTCAACCGTCAATCCCTCAAGGCCGCCTCCCGGGCGATTCGTTCCTGGGAGCTTCCGTCGCGGTACGGCGAGACCAAGGCCGTCCTTCTGGCCCGGGACCCCTATTGGATCTACGCCTATTGGGAAGTGACGGCCGATCGGCAGGAAGCCGCCAAGACCGAGTTGGGCGACGAATACGCCCGTTCCGGGATGGTCCTGAGGGTTTTCCAATCCGCCGGCCCCGAGGGAGGGGAGCCGGTCTTCCTGTACGACGTCGACGTGCGGCCTTATATCACCTCCTGGTACCTGAACGTTCACCGGCCCGATCGCGAGTATTTCATCGAAATCGTTCAGCGTTCCCCCTCGGGGCGCCTGTTCGTCCACGCGCGGTCCAACGTCGTGACCACACCCCGGGATTTCGCGACGCCTTCCCCGGAGAAGAAGTGGCATGTCCCCGAGACCTTGGCCAAGTATTTCCGCAGGGAGGCCCGATCCCAGCAGGCCGGGATCTCCTCCGCCTCGGCCGCGGAGGGCATGCCGTTCGAGCGTTTCCCGAGCGGCAAGGGTCTTTGAGCCCTCTCGGGTCCCTCAGTCCCCGTAAAGAGGACCCGATCTTGTGACACGACGTCCTTCCCGACTTCCGGCACCCCTGGGATATGCGGCCGTGGTCCTCCATGGTCACCTTCCCTTCGTCCGCCACCCGGAAAACGACCGCTTCCTCGAGGAGGACTGGTTCAACGAAGCCCTCTTCGAGACCTACCTGCCCCTCCTTGAGATGCTCGAACGCCTCGAAGCGGAGGGCATCCCCACACCCCTCACGCTGTCCCTCTCCCCCACGTTGCTGTCCATGATGCAGGACCCTCTCCTGGCCCGACGGGCTCTGTCGTACGGGGAGCGCCTCCTTTCCCTGGTGGCCCGGGAATCCCTGCGCGTCCAGTTCTTCCCTGAATACCAGCCGGTCGTGCAGATGTACCGGGAACGGTTCACGCGCCTGTTCGACCTCTTCAAGGATCGCCATCGCACAAACCTGGTCCCCGCGATCCGGGGATTGATGGAGCGCGGCCGCGTGGAGGTCATTACCACGGCTGCCACCCACGGATACCTGCCCATCATGGATCTCGTTCGGCCGGCGGTGAGGGCCCAGGTGGTAACGGCCGTGGACTATTTCAAGCGCGTCTTCGGGAAAGCGCCATCCGGGTTCTGGCTTCCCGAGTGCGGCTACCAACCCGGCCAGGACGTTTTCCTGAAGGAAGCGGGCATCCGCTATTTCTTCCTGGATTCACACGCACTCCTTCACGCCACCCCCGAACCCAAGTTCGGCACCTTCGCGCCCGTCCGTTGCCCGTCCGGACTCCACGCCTTCGGACGGGACATGGAGAGTTCCAAGCAGGTCTGGAGCGCCACCGAGGGTTATCCGGGCGATTACGATTACCGCGAGTTCTACCGGGACGTGGGGTACGACCTGGGCGAGGAGGAACTCCGGCCCCACCTGCGCCCAGACGGCCTGAGGCAGTTCACGGGCCTGAAGTACTATCGCATCACGGGTCCGGGGGATCACAAGGAACCCTACCGGCCGGACGCGGGGAGGCAAAAGGCCTTCCTGCATGCGGAGGATTTTCTCGAACGCAAGCTGAAGCAGGCCGCTTTCATAGCCCCCCAGATGGATCGCCCGCCCCTGATGATGTGCATGTACGACGCGGAACTCTTCGGCCATTGGTGGTTCGAGGGGCTGGATTTCCTCGAATCCTTCTTCCGGGTGGCCGCCCGGAGGAGGGACCTCGAACTGGTCACGCCCGATCGTTACCTGGAACGCCACCCCCGCGTCCAGGAGGCCGTGCCGGCCGCCTCCTCCTGGGGTGACCGGGGCTATGCGGAATACTGGCTGAACCGCTCGAACGACTGGATCTATCGGCACCTCCTCACGGCGGCGGAACGCATGGTGGCAATGGCGGAAAGACATCCGGCCGCGAAGGGTCTTCTGAAGCGCGCATTGAACCAGGCCGCGCGCGAGCTCATGCTGGCCCAGGCCAGCGATTGGGCCTTCATGATGAAGACGGGCAGTCACGCCCCCTATGCCGTAAAGAGGACTGAGGAACACCTTGCCCGTTTTTTCCGCATCAATGAGCAGGTGATGCAGAACGCCTTTGTCCGCAAGGAGTTGGAGGAGATCGAGGACAAGGACCGGATCTTCCCTGACATCGACTATCGGCTCTTCCGCGCCCTCGACACCCTTCGATCGAGGAGGGAACGATGAGGGCCCTGGTGGCGGGCGTGGATCTGGGCGGGACCAACATCGCCACGGCCGTGGTCGCGCCCTCGGGGCGCATCCTGGGCCGCGATCGGCGCCCGACGCGTTCCGAGGACGGGGCGAAGTCCGTGCTGGCCCGTATGGCGGATTCCGTGAGATTCGCCGCCGCTGCCGCGGGATGCGACGTACGGGATCTGGCGGCCGTCGGCGTGGGCTCGCCGGGACCCCTGGACCCGGTCCGGGGCGTGGTGCTCTATTCCGAGAACCTTCGCTGGAGGAACGTACCCCTCGCGGATATCCTGCGGCGCGATCTGGGCCGGAGGGTCTTCCTCGAGAACGATGCGAACGTGGCGGCCCTCGGCGAGGCTTGGGCCGGGGCGGGGCGAGGCGAGCCCGTGGTGCTTTGCGTCACGCTCGGCACGGGAGTGGGCGGGGGTCTCATTTACGACGGGAGGATCTACCGGGGGGCCTGGGACATCGGCATCGAGATCGGGCACATCGTGGTCGAGCCCGACGGTCCCACCACGCGATACGGCAACCGGGGTGTTCTGGAGCAATACGCATCGGCCACGGGCATCGTGCGAATGGCCCTCCAGGCGGGACTTCGTCCCCGCGCGGGCGAGGGGGAATTGAGCGCGCTCTCCGTGATGGAACGGGCGCGGGGCGGAGATGTCCGGGCCCGGCGAGTCTACCTCCAGGCCGGGAGGTTCCTGGGGGTGGGGCTCACCACGGCCATCCACCTCTTGAACCCGTCGATGGTGGTCTTCGCGGGCGGCGTTTCCCGGGCAGGAAAGCTCCTATTCGACCCCATGCGCCGCGAGTTGAGGGAACGCTGTTTCCGGGCCTCCCTGAAGGGCGTGAAGTTCCGCTGCGCAAAACTGGGGAACGATATGGGGGCGGTCGGAGCGGCAAGGTTGGCCTACCAGGGTCTGGGGATGAAATAGGGGCCCTGGGTCTGCTCACCTATAACGGGAAAACCCCGGCCTTGAGGCCGGGTTTTTTTTATCCGGGACCTCGGGATGTCAGGGAGCCGACCAGACGTCGTTGATCTCGGTCCCGCTGGCGATGGCGAATCCGGCGATCACCCAGAGCCGTCCCATGAAGGAAAGGGACGTGTGTCCCGCCCGGGCGCCGAAGGGGACATTCCCGTCCGCGAGGGTCCAGGACTGGCCATCGTCCGTGTTCCAGACGTCGGGCTGGAACCCGAAGGAACCGCCGTAGCCGCTGACCACCCAAAGCCGCGACCCGCTCCCGGCATCGTGGGCGAGGAAGGCATGGCCGATGCGCGGATGGAAGGGGGTCGTGGCGCTCTCCTGCTGCCAGGTTGCCCCGTTGGCGCTGGACCAGACGTCGGGGTAATACGTCCCGACGATCCCTCCCCCGTACAGCCAGATGCGTCCCTGGTACACGGCGCAGGCGGAATAGAACCGGGGGGCGAATCCGGCATCGGCCGTCGCCTGGGTCCAGTTCGCGCCGTCCGCACTCGACCAGACGTCGTTGAAATAGGAAGTTCCGTCGTATCCCCCGATGACCCACATCCTGGGGCCCGACCCGGCGTCGAAGACGACGGCGCCATGCGTATAACGGGGCGAGAAAGGCGCCGTGGTGACCGGGATCCAGGTGACACCGTCCACCGAGTTCCAGACGTCGTTGTAGTACGTGGCCCCGTCCCACCCGCCGATGATCCACATTTTCAGGGGTTCGGGCCCGGCCCCGTCCTCATCGTGGACCAGGAGGGAATGCCCCTGTCGGGGAGGGAAGGCCGCCATCGTCGTGGCGGCGGTCCAGGACGCGCCATCGGCGCTGGACCAGACATCGTTCATCCGCGTGGGTCCGTACGCTCCTCCGACCACCCACATCCGCTCCCCGCCTCCGGCGTCGAAGACCGCCGAGGCGTGCACCTGTCGGGGCGGGAAACCGGCCGTGTTCGTGACGAGGGTCCAGGAAAGGGCCGGGGTAGGGGTCGAGGTGGGGGTTCTCGTGGGCGTCAGGGTGGGGAAGGTGAGGTCGGGACAGTAGTCGGCGTAGATGGAGAACTTCGCGTTCCAGCGGTCCCCAGGCGGGAAGGCGGCCGGGAAGGGCCCGAAGGTGAAGGGCAGGTAGTACTCCACGTTGGGTTGGGTGTCGTAACGCGCTTCGGTGCCCTCCTGGACCTGAAGGGCCAGCCAGTAGTCACCCGGCATGAGGAGCGTGGGGGGGACCGGGAGCGCGTTCCAGCCGTCCACGGCGGGTTGCGGGTCGGCCGCCACCACGAGGGTGGAGGGGGTACCCGCGATGTCGGCGTAGATCGCGAGTGCCACGTTGCCGCTCGCAAAACCGAGGTTGACCTGGAGTCGGAAGACGGTCGCGGGTTCGGAAAGCGTGAAAACGGTGGCATCCAGGTATCCGGCGTCCGGCATACCGTAGGCGCCGGGGGAGATGTTCCCGAAGGACGAATGGGGGGAACAGGGGGGCGTGGGACTCGGCGTCGGGGTGCCGGTTTCGGTGGGAGTGAAGGTGTCCGTCGGCCCGGGTGTGAAGGTGT
>CAZGWJ010000055.1:0-17798 GCA_964529445.1 uncultured bacterium | reverse complement strand
GCGGCTTGTTCCTTACGAATTTTTCCTTCGACATCGCTCGCCTCCTGTTCGGTCGGACGACTTCGTTCAGGGTTTGTTTCCGGTTCCCTCGAGGGTCCGGGGTTCACGGATGGAGCCCAAGACCGGGATTGAACCGGTGACCTCATCCTTACCAAGGATGTGCTCTACCAACTGAGCTACTTGGGCGGATCATCCCATGGGCATTCCCATCCCATGGAGAAAGGCCTGCTTCGTGGGGTTGAAACCGGAAAATAACCCACTGATGATGGCCCGATGCGGGACAAACACATCCAGAGCAGGGCTGTAAAAGGATGGTATTTTTACGATTCAGGCCGTTCGTGTCAAGAATAAAGGCCCGTTTTTGGCACCATCTTGGGCCTGATTAACCGCAATTTAAAGGACTTCCGACGATCAAACCGCTACCGCTTGGCATGGGGATGTGTCAGAAGGTCCCAATTCACCCGAGCGTCGTATTCCGCTCCCGTCAACCAACCCCTCTCCAAGACCACATCGCGGACAGCCTTTCCTTCCCGCAAGGCTTGCTTGACGGCGACCGCGACCTTCTCGTAGCCCAGCACGGGGTTCAACGCGGTGGCCACCGAGAGGCTGCGTTCGGCGTAGGCGCGACAGCGGGCTACGTCGGCCTTCACGTCGTTCACACAGCGGAGCCGGAATCCTTCCAGGGCCCCGTCCAGGATGGCCAGCGACTGGTTCAGGTTGTAGGCAATGACCGGCATCATGACGTTCAACTCCAGTTGGCCCGCCTGGGAGGCCCAGGCCACGGTGTTGTCGTGTCCAAGAACCTGGTAGCACACCATGTTCAGGCACTCAGCCATCACGGGATTCACCTTGCCCGGCATGATGGAGGAGCCCGGCTGACGCGCCGGTAGGAGCAGTTCCCCGAACCCGGTCAACGGACCGGAAGCCATAAGACGGAAGTCGTTGGCAATGCGGTTGAGGTCCAGAGCAAGATTGCGCAAGAGGCCCGATAGGTGGGCAAAGGCCGCCATGCTCTGCATCGCTTCGAAGGGGTCCGGATGAACCGTGAGCTTCTGGCCGGTCTGCTTTGACAAGGCCGCCACCATGAGGCGCCGGTATTCGCGATGCGTGTTGAGACCCGTGCCGACGGCCGATCCGCCGATCCCCAACTCCCTCATCTCCGCAAGGCCCGCACGGATCAAACGGGCATGGCGAGCGACACAGAAGCCGTAGGCCTTGAATTCCTGGCCCAGCGTGACGGGAGCGGCATCCTGCAGGTGGGTCCGACCCGATTTCACAATCTTACGGAATTCGACGGCCTTCTTCCTGAACGACAAGGACAGGGTGTCGAGTTGGCTCAGGACCCGGCCAGTCATGCACAGGGCTGTCAGGCGCATAGCCGTGGGGATGACGTCGTTGGTGGACTGGCCCATGTTCACGTGGTCGTTGGGATGGACCTTGCCACGCCCGCCCAGCCGCTTCGTGGCCATATTGGCGAGAACCTCGTTGACGTTCATGTTGTGGCTGGTGCCGGCACCCGCCTGATACACGTCCACCACGAAATGGTTCATGTATCCGCCCTTCAGGACCTCGTCGCAGGCGGCAACGATGGCTTGGGCGACTTTGGCATCCAGCCAACCCACCCGATCGTGAACCAGGGCCGCAGCCTTCTTGACCTGGACGGTCGAGGCCACGAACTGCGGATGGGCCTTCAGATCGCTCACGCGGAAGTTCTCAAGGGCACGCTGGGTCTGAGCGCCCCATAGGGCGTCGGTCGGAACCTTCACGTTTCCGAGAGAATCGCCCTCGATGCGAAAAACATTTCTCGATCTCTTGGGCTTGTTCATGACAGCATTATATATCCAATTCGCGGATCTGCGGTTTTCGATTCGGGACGGATCGAGAATTTGCCTGATACAACAAGGACACTTTTCCATCCATGCCGTGCCAAGCCAAGCCGAAGGGACGTGATTCACGCCGTCCGGGTCAGAGGTTCTTCTGCAGATGCTCGAACAGGGCCCTGGCAGCGATCTCGGGTCCCTGGGTCTCGTACCCCTCCTTGCCCAGTTGGGTCAGGACCTGGCCCGCGAAACGGCCGTTGCGGATCAATTGGGTCACGAACTTCTCCGCGAGAGCCTCGTGCTCCTTGCGCTTCTGGGGGGCGCCGAAGGGGTTCGCGAAATAGGTCTCCACCAGCCCCTTCTCGTCGGTCGTTCCCTTCGCGAGCCGGGCCCCCTTCGAGAAGATCTCCAGGACCTTCTTCGGATCAGTGAGGATCTCGATGGCCGGGTGCTTGTCGTCCACCGGATCGTGGTTGTTGGCGTAGAGGAAGAAGTCAACGGGGTACCCGGCCACGACGTGGCGGTACTCCGTGATGGGGATGACGATGCGCGCGTTGGTCAGATGCGGGTTCATCAGTACGGAGCGGTCGATCTCGGTATAGACGTAACCCGGCTGGAGATCGTCCAGGCGCACGAAGGCGCCCACCTCCGTCCCGTAGGCCGTGACGCGTCCATCCGCCTCGATCCCCATGCTCCCCATGTCGTCGAAGATGACCGTCAGTTCCCGGATCGACTTGTCCGCCAGGATGCGCAGGGCCTCCAGGGTCTCGGATTTCCCGGCCCCGGAATCGCCCACCAGGATGACGTGGGCCGTCTTGCCCGAGACGAGATCGATCTTCACCATGGCCCCGTGGAGAGGCAGGCGCCCCCGGGCGATCATGATGAGGTTATGGACCGTGAGAGCCGTCTTCTTGAAGTAGCCGAAATAATCCGTCTCGCCGTCCCGGTGGGCCACCGCGCCCACGACCAGGCCTTTCTCCGTGTCCTCGTAAAACCCGACGTTCTGGTCCTCCATGGACTTCGGGGGGACGCCGAAAACAACGACGCCGTCCGGCTTCTTCCCGACGATCTCGTCCTCGGTGGCCACCTCGAAGAGGTTCGCGAGTCCCCCGACGTGCGAGAGGTATTCCTTGCGGAAGTAGATGTGGATGACGAGAGTGCCCACCTTGGCCGGGTAGCACAGCCAGGCGGCCGGATCCTCCTTCACGACGGGAACGGGGTTCGCCTTCAGCGGACCGTACTTGCCCTTGCGCTTGTTGCTCTTCGTGTAATAGACGATGGGCGGATACAGCATGACCATGCGGACCATCGGGACGGCGAGAAGATGCTTGTAGGCATCCGGAGCGTCCCAATCCCGTTTCTGGAGCACCAGACCCACGTGGGCTCCCGCAGGAACCTGCCGGAACACGGCGAACCATCCGTTCATGGCCCGGGCCCTCAGGCGCCGGTACGTGGTGAGGACCAGGATCTTGAAATCCTCGATCTGTTTGAGGAAGTCGAGCCTCACGGCCTCGTCGTTCAGGGGCCCTTCTTTCCGGGGATGGCTGAACAGGAGGTATCGTTCTCGTTTGCGCCAGTAGCTGTAGAACTGTTCGATGAAGGTGCGCCAGGCCCCCGGGTCGCGTCCCTGGAGCGGCTTCTGTTCCCCCTCGAAGGGGATGGTGTAGAGGTCGTTCTCCAGGAGCGTCTTGAGGAAGTCGGAGAGCCTCGCCGTGTCATACCCGGCGGGATGCTTGGGATCGGGATCTCCCGTCCTGAACTCGCGGACACAGTCGAGGACCGGCGACTGGACCTCGGAGGTCACTTCCAGGAATCGGGCGAGGACGGACTGGAACGCTTTAGAGGATAGAAGCTCCTCGGAGGTGGAGCAGAGACCCGAGGGACCGTAGAGAAGGACACGATCATCATAGTCCTTCTGGATCTCGATATCGTCGGAGGGGACGGCCTTGTTCTTCATGGGGAACCTCCCGGATAGAGATTACGGCAGGAAGGGCCCCGGACACAAGAACAAGCGGACGAGATGCGGGAATAAGTCTCTTGATTCGCTCCGCTCGGGCGGGGCAATTGCCGCCCTCTTCCTTGCGAACAAATCCAAGGAAGGCGATATTTGGAGCGGGAGACCGGATTCGAACCGGCGACGTCCACCTTGGAAGGGTGGCATTCTACCACTGAATTACTCCCGCCCCTTCGGACCGGAGGGACAACGGTATTCTACCACTTCACGACCACGGCCAAAAATGGGCGAGAAATCGAGAATGGAAAATGGACCGCATTGGCCCTTGTCGATTCTCCATTTTCTATTGTTCCACTGCTCTGTTATTCGCCCGAACCCGGCGAATAACTGGTGGGTAGGGCAGGATTCGAACCTGCGTAGGCCGTCGGCCGGCAGATTTACAGTCTGCTCCCATTGACCACTCGGGCACCTACCCACACCAAGAACGAACAGCGAACATCCCAAAAGACTTGAGCCCTTCGGGCGGCCTTCCCGGCTTCGCCAACGCTACGCCGAGGCGAGCAGCCCCACAGGACACTTATTAGCCTTCAACATATCAACGGCTCTTCGGAAGCTAATAAGTGGAGCTGGCGACCGGATTCGGACCGGTGACCTGCCGCTTACAAGGCGGCTGCTCTACCAACTGAGCTACGCCAGCGTCCGAGGTCACAAACCGAGGATGCGATCTCGGCTGTGCCGAGTCCCATCCGGACTCGGTCGCCAGCCCATTCGCCAAATGCTCCACAAGGGCGCTGATTATATGGATGCCCTCGGGGAGCGTCAAGCAAGGAGGACGCTTCCCGAATATCCTACCACTGGAAATGCCCGCCCTTGTCGTTGCCGGGCATCTCCCCGGGCGGTTCGGGGTCGGGATTCAGCGCCTCATCAGGCCCCTCAACCGGCGCTTCAGGAGCCGGATCAGGGCCTGGACGAAAAAAGGACCGATCGGGCGGCGGCTCCGCCATCGGTTCGACGGGAGGCGTGTCCACCCAGGTCGGAGTGGGCGGGGGGGACGAATAGACATAGGAAGAATACGCGGAAGGCGTGGTCGGGGGCGGCGGCGCGGTCCCGCCCGGAACCTTCCAGTTCCGCTGGCGGGCCACCTCGAACATCAACAGGGCCGCCGACACCGATGCGTTCAGGGAGGCCACTTTCCCGACCATCGGGATGGAGAGGATCTCGTCGCAATTCTCCCGCACCAGGCGCCTCAGACCCTTCCCCTCGCTGCCGATGACCAGGGCGCAGGGACGTTTCAGGTCCGCCTCGTAGAACGGGCGGGAACCCTCCATGTCCGCCCCGTAGACCCAGGCCCCCGCCTCCTTCAGCTTGCGGATGGCGTCGTTCAGGTTGGAGACCTTGACCGTCAGGACATGCTCCGCGGCCCCGGCCGAGGCCTTCACGACCGCGGGCGTGATGTCCGCCGATCGGTCCTTCGGGATGATGACGCCTTGGACGCCCGCCGCATCGGCGCTACGCAGGATGGCACCAAGGTTCTGGGGGTCGGTCACCTCGTCGAGCAGGACAGCGAAGAGCGGCTCCCCCCTGCGGGCAGGCCCCTCCACCAGATCCTGGAAATCAGCGTATCGCCGCGACTCAAGGACCGCCACGACCCCCTGGTGCTTGTCGGTCTTGGCCATCACGTCGAGCTTGTGGCGGGATTCGTAATAGCAGGGTATTCCGCGGGCCTGAACCTGCGCCTCCACCTGGGTGAAGACCTCGTCCCGGGCACCCTTCATCAAATAGACCTTGAGAACGGGTCGGTTCCCGCCCCGCAAGGCTTCCAGCACGGGCCGACGGCCGTAGAGGATCTCGCTCATAAAAATAGTTTACAGCAACAGGACGAACACGGAAACCACAGAGACAACGAGAAGGGCAATTCGCCACCGATGAACACAGATGGACACCGATACAACAAGGAAACGACGATATAGCCGCCGATGGAGAGGATGGACACCGACTCTTCAAAAAGGCGATTCGCCACAGATGAATGGGATGAACACAGATGGAGCCAAAATAGCATCTTCGAATACAGGGATTTGGACACCGATACAGCACCCCTCACCCTGCCCTCTCCCGCAAGGGGAGAGGGAGATTGTTTTGGTTGGGTTTAGGAAAACAGGACTTCGTCCGCCATTGAATGCCATCGATGGCGAGATCTCGCCAAAGGCGGACGTCTTCGCGGTTATGACTTCTTCGGGATGATCCGGTACTTCCCACCCGGCAGATCCTCGATCACATAGCCCTTCTCGAGGACCTGGCCCCTCACCCGGTCGGCTTCGGCATATTGCTTGGCCGCCTTGAACCGGGCCCGTTGGCCCGCCAGCTCCCGGACATCGTCGGTCACGGAGGCCTCCGTGACCGCTACGATGCCCAGAAGCCCGCCCAGCTTCCGGAGGAGGGCGTCCACGTCCCCGAGAACCTTCCTTTCCGCGGACGAAACGCCGGGTCTCACGGCCAGGAAGGCCCGCGTCGAACGAGCCAAATCGAACAGGACGCCCATGGCCTTGGAAGTGTTGAAATCGTCGTCCATGGCGGCCCTGAACTGCTCCTCCGCACCCGCAAGCTTCGACGAAAGGTCCTGCAGAAACTTCGGGTCGCCCGAATCGTCGGAGGCGGGCGCGTCCGCGATACGCAGGAACGTCTGCTGGAATTCCTCCCAACCGCGACGAGCGGCTTCAAGCCCCAGTTCGTCATAGTTGAGGGAAGAGCGGTAATGGGCCGTGAGCATGAAATAGCGCAGGACCTCGGGGCGATAGGCGTCGAGTGCATCCTTAGCCTTGAGGATGTTGCCCAGGGATTTGCTCATCTTCTCGCCCGAAATCTCGAGGAACCCGTTGTGCAGCCAGTACTTCACGTAGGGCCTTCCCGTGTAGGCCTCGCATTGGGCGATCTCGTTCTCGTGGTGCGGAAAGATGAGATCAACACCCCCACCATGGATGTCGATGGAATCGCCCAAGTGCTTGCGGATCATAGCCGAGCATTCGATGTGCCAGCCGGGGCGCCCCTTTCCCCAGGGGGAATCCCATTCGGGTTCCCCGGGCTTGGCGGCCTTCCAAAGCACGAAATCGGTGGGATTCCGCTTCACGTCGTTCTTGTCGACGCGGGCCCCCTCCATGAGTTCCTCGAGGTTCTTGCGGGACAGGCGACCATAAGCCGGGAACGAAGGCGTGTGGAAAAGAACATCCTGGCCGGAAGCGCCCGCGCTGGGCGCCGGATAGGCGTGACCCTTCTCGACCAGCCCCTTCACGAGTTCGATCATCTCGGGAATATGGTCGGTGGCCTTGGGGCGCACGTCGGGATCCTGGACTCCCAGTCTTCTCATGACCTCCAGGTAGGCCCCCGTGAACTCGCGCGCCACCTCGTCCCAGGAACGCTTCTCAACCACGGACTTCTGGATGATCTTGTCGTCGATGTCGGTGATATTGATGACGCACTTCACGCGGTACCCGGAGAAGACCAGCCACTTGCGGATGACATCGAAGTTGACGGCACTGCGGGCGTTTCCGATGTGGATGTCGCCGTAAACGGTGGGACCGCACACGTACAGGAGGACATCCTTCCCGTTGAGAGGGACGAAATCCTCCTTGCGGCCGTCGAGGGAATTGGTGACGCGAAGGGGCAAGGTCAGCTCCTGCGGCGCTTGACGCGGGGAGCGTAAGCGCCCGAATGGCGGGCCAGTTCCCGCTCGAGATGCTCGAGGCGCCGCAAGATGGGATCGGGCAGGTGGACATGGTCGAGCTCGTCCGAGGAAAGCGTGCGCCGGCCCCGTAACGTCACCACCCGGGCCGGAACTCCCACCGCCGTCGAGTAGGGCGGAACGGAGGTGATGACCACCGCGTTGGCGCCGATCTTGGAATGCTCGCCGACGACGATGTTACCCAGCACCTTGGCACCGGTCGCCACCACCACGTGGTCCTTGAGGGTGGGATGGCGTTTCCCCTTCTCCTTGCCGGTCCCGCCCAGGGTGACACCCTGGAAGAGGGTCACATTGTCGCCGATCTCACAGGTTTCGCCGATGACCGTGCCCATGCCGTGATCGATGAAGAAGTTCCTGCCGATGCGGGCGCCGGGATGGATCTCGATGCCCGTGAGGAACCGTGCGGTCTGGGATAGCACCCGTGGCAGGACGGGAATCCTCCAGGACCAGAGAACGTGGGCCACGCGGTGGATGAAAAGGGCGTACACGCAGGGATAGAGCCACAACTCCGACCAGCGGGCGGCGGGATCCCGATCCAGGATGGAGCGAAAATAGCCGAACATGGCGTCCTTCTTCCCTATTAACAGTCAAGGCGCCCGCAGGGCGCCCCGTTGAACGGATTCTATATCAACGAGCCTGTTGTGTCCAAGACTCAAGGACAAACAAAGGAAAACAAACGAAAACAGGAACCCAAAAGACATAGAGTCAACGAGAAGCGGCCCGTCCGGGAAACAATCGATCCACATCGTCCAAAGACTCTCTCTGCGACTCAGCGGCTCCCCGATCCATACTACTGTTCGATCAAATCCAGGCCTTCAAGCGTTTCAGGACAACCTCTCGGCCCAGAAGGGGGGCGATTTTGACGAGTTCGGGACCGTCCTCGCGACCGGTCAAGGCCAAACGCACGGGGTGGTAAAGGGCCCTGCCCTTCACATTGAGTTCCTGCCCCGCCGCCTTCACGGCGGCCCCGAAGGACGCTCCGTCGAATGCCGGCGCGGCCTCGATGGCCTTCGCCACGACCGACAGCACCTTACCCGCGGACCGGAGTTCCTCCGCTTGGGAACCGGCGATGGCGGGCTCGGTTTCGAAGAAGAGGCGGACCGGGTCCACCACCTCCGACAGGCATCCCAGGTGGGTCTTCACGGCATCCACGACGCCTTCCAACCACTCCTTCCGCTGCTCCAGGTCCTCCCGCGTCGAAAGACCGGCGTCCACGAGGAAAGGTTTCACGGCCCGGGCCAGGTCCGGGGTCGGTGCCCGCATGATGTACTGGTTGCCCATCCAGTGGAGTTTCTTGGGGTCGAAGATGGCCCCGCTCTTATGCACCCGTTTGAGGTCGAATTCGGCCGCCAGGGCCTCAAGCGTTTGGATCTCGCCGTTCTGGGGCGCGAATCCGAGGAGTGCGATGTAGTTGAGGAACGCCTCCGGGAGGTAACCCAGAGCCCGGTAACCCTCCACAGCCGTCTCGCCGTGGCGCTTGGAGAGCTTCTGTCCGTCCGGTCCCTTGAGGAGGGAAAGATGGGCGAAGTTCGGCGGCTCGTACCCCAGCGCCCGGTAGAGGAAGATCTGCTTGGGTGTGTTGGAAAGATGGTCCTCACCTCGCAGGACGTGGGTGATGCCCATCAGGGCGTCATCCACCACCACCGTGAAGTTGTAGGTGGGGCTCCCGTCGGTGCGGGTGAGGACGAAATCGCCGATCTGATCCGGCGGGAAGGCCACCTCACCCCGGACCTCGTCTGAAAAACGGATCTCCCCGGCGGGCACCTTGAACCGCAGGACATGGGGCGCACCTGCGGCGACGCGGTTGGTCGCCTCCTCTTCGGAAAGGGCACGACAGCGCCCCCCGTAGCGCGGCATCTCGCCGCGGCCCATCTGGCGTTTCCTCTCGATCTCCAGTTCCTCCTCGGTGCAGAAACAGGGATAAACCGCGCCGGAAGACTTGAGACGCTCCAGATGCTCCCGATAGATGTTTCCCCTCTCGGACTGGCGGTAGGGCGCGTGGGGACCTTCGACCTCCGGCCCCTCGTCCCAGGAAAGGCCCAGCCAGCGGAGGATCTCCATGAGACTGCGGCAGGATGCCTCGGTCGAACGTTCGCGGTCGGTGTCCTCGATGCGAAGCACGAAAACGCCGCGATGTCTTTTCGCGAACAACCAGTTGTACAGGGCCGTGCGAACATTCCCGAGGTGCAATTCCCCGGTAGGCGACGGCGCAAACCTCACTCGTACCCTTTGGGACACACCCACCTCACTGATCCACCACGAAGGCACGAAGAACGGCGTTCAAAGGGTCCGGATCATGGTCCTTCGTGATTTCGTGGTAAAGCCCTAATCAATCCTCAGCGTCACGACAGCCTGGGCGGAGATGCCCTCCCCCCGCCCCTCGAAACCCATCGCTTCGGTGGTCTTGGCCTTCACGTTCACGGCACCCTTCTCCACGCCCATCACACGGGCCAGGATCTCGACCATGGCCGGAATATGGGGCGCCATGCGGGGTGCCTGGGCCACGATGATCGCATCGGCGTTCACCACGTCGTACCCCTTGCCCAAGGCCAAACGCACGCATTCCTTGAGAAGCGCCATGCTGTCGGCGCCCTTCCACTTCGGGTCGGTGTCCGGGAAATGCCGTCCGATATCGCCCAACGCGGCCGCCCCCAGCACGGCGTCACAGAGGGCATGCGCCAAGGCGTCGGCGTCCGAATGACCCTCCAGGCCCTTTTCAAAGGGGATCGTCACTCCGCCCAGGACGAGCGGGCGCCCCTCCACGAGACGATGCGCGTCGTATCCGATGCCGACCCTGAAATTCATGGACACTTCCCTTCTTACCAAGAAGACACGAAGACTCGAAGACGGATTAGATGGTCCATTTCACTTCGCGCCTTGGAGCCTTCGTGGTGAATGCTTGAGCAGTTGCCTGGCCCGGAGGAGATCCTCCGGGGTGGTCACCTTGAAGTTGAGGGGATCCCCCGGGACGGCCCGCACCCGGAAACCGGCGGCCTCGGCCACCGACGCGTCGTCCGTCAGTCTCGACCGCAGGCGCCCCACCTTGAGAAAAGCTCCCAGGATGAGGGCGGGCCTGAATCCCTGGGGTGTCTGGACGGAAATGAGTCTTGCCCGGTCGATCGTGCGAAGGACGCGGCCGTCGGGCCGGACCTCCTTCACGGTGTCCTTCACCGGCAGGCCCGGCACGCAAGCGCCGCCAGCCAGTGCCCCTTCCAGCACGCGGGCGACCAGGGCGGGGGTCACGAACGGCCGTGCCGCGTCATGGATCAGAGCGGCTTTCACACCTTCCGGTAGTGTCAGGAGGCCCCGCAGGACGGAGTCCTCGCGTTGCGCACCACCCTCGACCACGAGGCCCGGCAGACGAGCCCGGGCAAGGCAACGCAGGGCGGCCGTGAAGAACGGGGGTCGGGTGACCACGACCGCGAACGCGAGGCCTGGCACCCTTCTGAACGCCGCCAAGGAGAGGTCGATCATGTTGAGCCGACCCTTCAGCGGGAGGAACGGCTTTGGAACGCGGCTCTTCAGGCGGCGGGAAAGACCGGCGGCCACGACCACGACAGCCCAGGGCAAAGGCCTCCTCACGATCTCCTCCGGGCGAAGATCATGCGGCCGGCCGCCGTCTGGAGGACGCTCGTGATGGTGATGTGGACGGTCTGGTTGATGAAGGGCTTCCCGTTCTCCACGACGATCATCGTGCCGTCATCGAGGTAGGCCAGGCCTTGGTTGGCCTCCTTGCCCTCCTTGACGACCTTGATATCCATCTCCTCGCCCGGGATCACGACCGGCTTGATGGCGTTGGCCAGGTCGTTGACGTTCAGGACCTCGATGCCCTGTAGTTCGGCCACCTTGTTGAGGTTGAAATCGGTGGTCAACAACTGGGAGCCCTTATCCTTGGCCAGTTGGATGAGCTTCGCGTCGACCTCCGGGATCTGGGGATAATCCTCGTCCGTGATCTCGAGGATCGTGCTCGACTTCTGGATGGCGTTGAGGGTATCCAACCCGCGTCGCCCGCGGTTCCGCTTGACGGGATCGGGGGAATCGGCGATCTGCTGGAGTTCCGCCAGGACGAACCGCGGAATGACCAGCGTCCCGTCCAGGAAACGGGTCTGGCAGATGTCGCCGATCCGACCGTCGATGATCACGCTGGTGTCGAGGATGCGGGCCATGGCCGGAGTCCCGGATGCTCCGGACACGTGGGTCCGGGAACGCCACAGGAACAATTCGTCCTTCTTCTTGATGGCCAGGATGATGCCCAGGTAGGGCAGCATGAGGAAGACCGCGGCGCTGAGAACGGTCTTTTCGAGTCCCGGCTCCATGAAGTAGGCCACCGGTGCGAAGAAAAGCAGGGACAGCACGAGCCCTCCGAAGAGCCCCACGATGCCGGCCACGAGGTCCCGAACCGCCACTTTCCGGATGATGAATTCGATGGCGAAAATGAAGATGGAAAGCAGGAATCCGGTGAATACGCCCTGCCAGCGATGGCCGACGCCGACCATCACGAAATAACCCGTGATGCAGCAGATGAGCACGAATAGGATGCGAAGCGAATTGACCGTCATCATGGGCCTGGAATCCCCCGGCGCGATCGAATGATAGGGAGTCTAACAGATAAGAAGTGGGCTTTCCAGACGGGCTGTTGCCGCTTCGAGGACCCTCAGCGGGGCAACACGCCTTCCAAGGCCTCCGACAGGGAGCCCACGCCGGTTACGTCTACGGGGTGATCCGGCAGGAGCGAAACACCCTTGAGGTTACCCCGGGGGATGATCACCCTCTTGAACCCGAGACGCGAGGCTTCGGACACACGAGGGCCGATCTGGGAGACAGGTCTCACCTCCCCCGAAAGACCCACCTCCCCGATCACCACCGTATCGCGCGGGATGGGGACATCCCGGAAGGAAGAGGCCACCGAAAGGGCCACGGCCAGGTCCACGGCGGGTTCGACGACCTTCATGCCTCCCGCCAGGTTGAGGAAGACATCCTGCGCGGAGAGAGCCAGCCCCATCCTCTTCTCGAGGATGGCCAGAAGGAGGGCAAGACGGTTCGGATCGAGCCCCGATGCGCGGCGCTGGGGGGTTCCGTAATTCGTGCCGGCCACGAGCGCCTGCACCTCCAGGAGCAGGGGGCGCGTGCCTTCCATGCTCGACGTCACGACCACGCCGGAAGCATTCGGGGTCTCGGGATCGAGAAAGGCCCGTGAAGCGTCCTCCACCTCGGCCAGTCCGTCCTCGCGCATCTCGAAGATGCCGATCTCCTGCGTGGAACCGAAGCGGTTCTTGACGGAACGCAGGATGCGATAGTGCTTCTGGGCGTCCCCCTCGAGATACAACACGGCGTCCACCATGTGTTCGAGGGTCATGGGCCCCGCGATGCTCCCATCCTTGGTCACATGCCCCACGAGGAACAGCGGCAAACGCTCCCGCTTGGCGGCATACGTGAGGCGGGCGGCCGATTCCCTGACCTGGCTCACACTCCCCGGTGCGGATGCGATCTCCGGGATGAAGAGCGTCTGCACCGAGTCCACCACGGTGAGAAGGGGCTTCAAGGATTGGAAGTGCCCGAGGATGGAGGTGACGTCGGTTTCGGGATGCACGAGGACCCGGCTCGAGGTCGCGCCCAGGCGGTCGGCCCTCAGCTTGACCTGTTGGGAGGATTCCTCGCCCGTCACGTAGAGGCAGGTCCCGCTCGATGCCCTCGCCAGACGGTCGGCAACCTGGAGGAGCAGGGTGGATTTCCCGATTCCGGGATCCCCCCCGATCATGATCGTCTCACCGGGAACGACACCTCCGCCCAAAACCCGGTCGAACTCCCTCCATCCCGTCGAGAGACGGGAACCCTTCCCGGGGTCGATGGCATCCAGCGGTTCCGGCCGGGAACCCTCCCCTACGCCCGCGAGGCGACGCCCCCGCGTGCGGGCGGCCGGGGCCTCCACGGCCTCCTCCACGAAGCTGTTCCATTGGTTGCAATCGGGGCACTTTCCCAGCCACTTGGGGGATTGGGAACCGCATTGCTGGCAGACGAATCGGGTTTTCGAGGAGGGCAAGTCCGCGCTCGGCACTCGGGATGGACAACCCTGGGATGATATCAGAGGGTCGGCATGAATTCGACAGCTTCAGTTTTCGCCGCGCACCCGATCCGTCGCCGCATTGGCGGGAGGCGACCCGGCGTGGGTTTCCCACTTGCAGATCCGGTTGCGGCCTCCCCTCTTGGCGCTGTAAAGCGCCGCATCCGCCCGTTGGAGCAGGGATTCCTCCGTCTCGTTGCGATCACCCGTCGTGACCGCCACACCGACGCTGAGGGTGACCGCTCCCTCCGGCACGCTGGTGAAGGGGAGGGGTTCCTGATGGAAGAGGGCACAGACGCGCCGGGCCAACTGCCAGGCGCCTTGTTCGTCCGTATCAGGCGCCACGATGGCAAACTCCTCCCCGCCGTAGCGGGCCACGAAGTCGCCGGGCCGCATGAGACAGCTCCGGATGCGACGGGCGATCTCCTGGAGGCATCGGTCGCCGGCTGGATGCCCGTACGTGTCGTTGTAATCCTTGAAAAGGTCCACATCCACGATCAGGAGGGCGAGCGGGCTCCGCTTCTGCGTGCAATGGCGGAAGGTCTTGTACAACATCTGGTCGAAATACCGGCGGTTGGGGATGGCGGTCAGCTCGTCCATCAGGGCCAGGCGACGCAGGAGCCGGGTGACCAGGGCGAAGCGTTCCTGGTTCTTCTCCAGCATCTCCTTCTCGTGGGAAAGGAGGTGAATGACCTCCTGCATCTCGTAGGAACCCATCTCCTCGATCGCCCATTCCCCCAGTTCGCGGAGAGTGTCCTTTTCACCGGAGGTCAGGGTCCGGGGGCTCTCATCCATGACGCACAAGGTCCCCACGGCCGTGTCCTCCGCGTCCCTTAACGGAACGCCCGCGTACATGCGGACTTTAAGAGGACCCGTCACGAGAGGGTTCTCCGCGAAGCGGGCGTCCTCAAGGGCATCGGGCACTTGGAAAACACCCTTGCGCAGAATCGTGACGCCGCAAAAGGAGAGGAGACGAGGTACCGAGGTCTGTGGGATACCCTGCCGGGATTTGAACCAAACTCGATCATCATCCACGAAAGCCAGGATGGCATAAGGCGCGTTGAGACAGCGCTGGGCCAATCTTGTGATCCGGTCGAATCGCTCCTCGGAAGGCGTGTCGAGGATGTTGAGACGGCGCAGGGCTTTCAGCCGTCGTTCCTCGTCCATGGACCGCAAGAACATGCTCATCGGACGCTCCCCGGTAAAAGGGATTCACTAAGGCGTCGTCGAAGAGGATCGATTTGGAGAACAGGGAAATCGTATCACCCGAACCCGAACGGCGCCAGATTCTTGAAAGGCGCTCGACGAGTGGAATCCATCGTATGAGACAAGGGTTTAAGCCGATTTTCCGGAAATCGGAAAAAGAAATCCCGGATGTCCTCTGTCATTTCGACCACCCGGTCGTGTCAGCGGGATCCATCGCCCGCTTCGCGGCGATGGATGACCCCATACCCTCACAAAATGCCGCAAGGAAGGTTTGGGGTCACTTTTTCCAGAGGAGTTTCCAGGGGTGGCGACGAAGATCCTCGACGAGACTCTTGAGGTCCTTCGCCACCTGCTCGTCCTTCATGAGGACGCCCAGGGCACCCTTGCCCTTCTTGACGTCCAGGGCCAGGGAATCGAGGGTCTCCATGGTGCGATTGAAGTTCCGGATAGCGCTGTTGAGATCCTTCTTGTCGAGGGAAGCCGAGATCTCGTCCACGCTTTGGGCCAGCTTCTGGACGCTCTTCACCACGCTGTCCGCGTTGCCGGAGGTCCGGGAAAGGTCGTTGAGCACCTTCCGGATCTGGGTGCGGCTCTCGGCGGTGATGGCGGCCAAGTCGGCCGCCGCCCTCTCGATGTCCTCGAAGCCGGCCTGGATGGCGGCACGGGCTTTCCGGTCGCCCAGTACCGAATCGAGCGTCCCGATGAATCGTCCCATCTGGATGAAGAACTGGTCGAGGTTCGGGGGATCCACGCCCTCCAGGACCTCCCCCTTCCCCAGTTCCGGCCCGGTGCCGAGATTCGCATCGATGTACACGTACTTCTCGCCCAGGAGCCCCGCCGTGTAGATGACCACCTGGGAATCCCTCCTGAGGCGGATGGACTTGTCGGTGACGAGCAGTTCGACGCAGGCCTTGCCGTCCTTCGGGAAGATGCGGTTCACCTTCCCCACCTCGATGCCGCCCGCGTACTTGATCTGGGCGTTGTTCTTCAGATCGGCCAGGTAGTTGTAGGAGACCTGGTAGCGCCTCCCGGAGGTCAGGCGGATGTCGGACACGAAGAAGAGGCCGCCCATGAGGACGAGAAGGGCGGCCGTCGTGAGAAGGCCGACCTTGAGTTCGTTGGCTCGCTTGTCGTCGCGGACATCCATGGGGACCTCAAGGCACCGGGATCGGGCCCGTGGAGCTTCCGGTCACGAACTGCCGGATCACGGGATTCTTCGAGTTCCGGATCCCCTCCGGCGCGTCACAACCGATGATTTTTCCATCATACAGCATGGCGATGCGGTTGGCCACTTGGTAGGCGCTCTCCATGTCGTGGGTGACCACGACGGAGGTGACTTTCAGGCGTTTCTGGAGGGACACGATCAGGTCGTCGATGGCCCCGGCGGTGACGGGGTCCAGCCCCGACGTGGGCTCGTCGTACAGGACGACCTCGGGATCCGCCGCGATGGCGCGCGCGAGTCCCACGCGTTTGCGCATGCCCCCGGAGAGTTCCGACGGCCGCAGGGAAAGGACGCGCTCCGGCAGGCCCACCATCTCCAGCTTCTCGGCCGCGATCCTCCAGGCCTTCGGGACGCTCATGCCCAGGTCGCGCAGGAGACGGAACGCCACGTTCTCGAAGTTCGTGAGGGAGTCGAAGAGGGCCGCATACTGGAAAACCACCCCGATCCGCTTGCGGATCTCGTTCAGTTCCTGTTCGGCGTACCGGGAAATGTCCCGGCCGAACACGCGCACCGTGCCCGAGTCCGGCTCGGAGAGCCCCGTCACGAGCCTCAGGGCCGTGCTCTTCCCCGTGCCCGATCGCCCGATAACAACCAGGGTCTCGCCACGGAACACGTCGAGCGAAACGCCATCGAGCACCCGGTGGGAACCGAACGCCTTGCTCACGGCTTCCAGTTGTATGACCGTTTCCATGAAAACCCCTCACGACCCGACGACGGCCCAACACGAAGTCCGGTAATCTTTACCCCTAAAACACTCTACAAGCTTCGCCGATTTCGTCCCTTCGCGTTCCGCCGTGTCCTGTATCAGACGTGCAATGCCGTCAAGAGCGCGGTCAGGAAGTAATCGGAGACCAGGACCACCATGAAGGAGATAACCACCGCATTGGTCGTGGCCCTCCCAACGCCTTCCGCGCCACCCTCGGTGGCGAAACCCTGGCGGCAGGATACGATGGCGATGAAAGCGCCGAAGAAGAACGACTTGATGATGCCGCCTGAAACGTCGGACATCGTGAGCGCGCTCAGGGATTGTTCGATGTAGAGGGTCGAGGAGGACCCCAGGCGTGCCACCGCCACTAGCAGGCCGCCCGCCCATCCCGTGAGGTCGGCGAAGATGGTGAGGAGGGGAAGCATGAGGGTGAAAGCCAGGTATCGCGGAACGGCCAGGTACTTCACGGGATTGGCGGACAGCGTCTGCAGGGCATCGACCTGCTCGGTGACCTTCATGGTACCGATCTCGGCGGCGATGGCAGACCCCATCCGACCCGCCACGATGAGGGCCGTGAGCACCGGTCCCAGTTCCCGGACCATGGCAAGCGACACCACGGCTCCCACGAATTGGGAAACTCCCTTCATCTTCGTTTCGAGGGTGTACCCCGTCTGGAGGCTCAGCACCATGCCCGTGAAGAGAGCCGTGACCAGGGCGACTGGCAGGGACTCCACCCCCACCTTGACCATCTGCTGGAGGATCAGGCGACCGTCACGGGGCGGGCGAAACATCCAGCGGTGGATGGAAAGGGTCAGGCGGGTCAGTTCCCCCATCTCGAGAAGGAACGACCTAATCCCCGAAACCAGTTTCTCGGTGTTACGGATCACAGAAGAATCCTCGCTTCTTCACCCCGGGGATGCCAAGAACGACCGATTTTGATCCATCGAACATCCGTCGTTCAATTCCCGCCTTCGGATCTCCGTTCCCCGTGATTCAATGCCGGTAAATCCGACGAACGCGATCCCCCACGGCGCACAGAAGGTCGTAGGAGATGGTGCCGGCCGCCCTCGCCTGCTCCGAAACGCCCAGGACC
>CAZGWJ010000054.1:0-17896 GCA_964529445.1 uncultured bacterium | reverse complement strand
CCTTCAAGGACCGCTTCGTGACGACGTCCGGATCCTCGAAGGAATTGGCCGCCCGCGGGCCGGGACCCGTGAGAAGATCCCCGTCGAAAGGCCCCAGGATCGCTCCGCTTCCCGTCTCGACCCGGATCTCCCGCGCCTTGGAAGGATCGCGGTTGACCAGGAACACGGACAATCGGTCCCCCGACAGGACGGCCGCCGCGTCCACATAGGGGATCCCTTCCAGGTCTTCCACCCGATAGACCGGCCCTTCGAGGTTGCACCGCAAGGAAACGCCTTCCCGACGGCGGGAAACCATCCCGAAAGCATGATAGGTGGATTGTAGGAGCATCCGGTCCCCCTCGGTCAGAATGGGGGCGATGACGTTGACGATTTGCGCCAAATTGGCCACCCGAACGACGTCGGCGTGCCGGAGGAAGCTCATCAGGAACTGGGCGACTACCAGGGCGTCCTCGAGGTTATAGACCTCCTCGATCAGGTGGGGCGCATGCGTCCAACCGCCGTCCATCCGCTGATCCTTGTACCAGACGTTCCACTCGTCGAAGCAGAGATAGGCCCGTTTCCTGGATTTCCCCTCCGCGGCCACGGCCCGGCAGAGGGCGTCCACGCCCTCGATGTGCCGGTCGATGCGCCGACCCTCCGCAAGATAGCGCGGGGTGTCGTTCTCGCGGTTCCCCGCGTAGCGGTGAAGGCTGATGTAGTCCGCGTCCTCTCCCAGGACACTCAGGACCATCCGGTCCCATTCCAGGTAAGTGGACATGCCATCGCCCGAGGATCCGCAGGCCACGCACTCGACCCCCGGATCAAGGGCCTTCAACATCCGGGCCGTCTGACGCGCGCGGTCGGCGTAATTCTCTGCCGTCGTGTGACCGATCTGCCAGGGCCCGTCCATCTCGTTCCCGAGACACCAGAGCCGGACACCCCAGGGTTCCGGCGAACCGTGCTCGCGCCTCAGGGAGGACCAACGCGTCCCGGAAGCCGCGTTGCAATACTCGAGCCATGCCGCAGCTTCCTCCGGACTGCCGCTCCCCAGGTTGGCGGTCAGCATGGGTTCCCAACCCATCTTCCGGCAGAGCCGCATGAATTCCCCGGTACCGAAAAGGTTGCTTTCCAGGCTCTTCCAGGCCATCTCCCGTACGACGGGACGCGAATGCGGGGGACCTACGCCGTCCCTCCAATGATACCCGGAGGCAAAATTCCCTCCTGGATAACGCATCACGCCGATCCCGAGCGACCCCAGCGCCCCGAGCACGTCTCTCCGGAAACCATCCTTGTCGGAATGGGGACTACCGGGATCGAAAACCCCCTGGTACACCGCCCGCCCCACGTGTTCCAGGAAACCCCCGAAAAGGCGGGGCGACACGGGAGCCACGGCGATCTGAGGATGGAGAAAAAGACGGGTGTTCTTCAAGTTCCACTCTCCACGATGTCCGAGTCGAGGATCAAGGTTGGCGGGGATCCCGCCGGGGTCAAAGTCCGGCCAATTGCCGCTCGACCGCCAGGAACATCCGTTCCTCATCCAGGGAATCCATGCAGCTAGTCTCCTGGTTGCAGACGGGCTGGTAGTAGCAGCGGCAGGGTTCCGGAGGAAGCACTTTTTCACCGAGACCGTAGAGGTCGATCTCAGCGTCCGAGGTGGGTCCGAAATACGCAACCACGCGCTTGCCCAGCGCCACCGCCACGTGGAGCGCCAGGGTATCCCCCGTGACCATCACATCGCAAAGGTCCACGAGAGCCGCGAAATCGCGAAGACTGTTCTCCGTCCCGGTTGAAACAGCCGCGCCCTTGGTTTTCCGGACCAATGCCGGCATGCTTTCCCTCTCCTCGGGCCCCCCGAAGAGGAGGATTCCGGTCCTGGGATGCTTGCGCTTCACTTTTCGGGCCAGGGCGGCAAAGCCGTCCAGCCGCCAGCGCTTCATGGCCCATCGTCCGCCGGCCCCGACATTGAGGCCCAGGATGGAATCGAAACGACCCAGGCGCTGCCGGGCGGCGAAACCCGCGGCCTTTTCCTTCTCGGCGCGGGAAAGCGACAGGGCGGGACGCTCCCCGGCGTACTCGAAACCGGCCATCCGGAAGAGATGTTCCTGGTAGGTCCGGGTGTTGGCCCGCTTGGCGTCGTCGAAGATGCCCATTCCGTACCACTCCCCGGCTTCGTCATCGAGCGGGACTACCACCCCCTCGGGTGAAAGACCGAAACCCCTCTTCACGGGAGCGTTGGCCGCCCGCAGGAGCCCGCCAGCCCTCCGGCTCATGTCGAAATTGAAAGCCAGGGAAAAGGAGGTCGCCTGGAGAATACCCGGCAGGGATGCGTCCACACCCAGCAGGACATCGAGATCCGGATGGCCCGAGAGCAGGGGGCGCGAGAAGGGGTCCGTCACCCACCAGAGGGACGCCTTTGGGAAATGCCGCCGGAAGGCCGGAAGGATGCAGGTCGTCCGCAGGACGTCACCGGCCGCGTCCAATTTCACGATGAGGATGCGCTCGGTGACCGGATCGTAGCGCGGGCAGTCCCGGCAGACCACGCCCTCGGACTTGTGGGGCGCACAGGGTTTCTCGCCCGAGAAATGCCGGCAATCCGCGTGATAGAGGAGCATCAGCCACCCGCCTTGACAAGCTTGACGAGGGAGGCGCCCTGGAACCTCGTCTCGTGGACCGCCTTCATCTTCCGATAGGCCTCCGGGTCGAGGAAGGCCTGCCGGTTGTAGAGGAGGTAATGGGTCACGTCCGGTCCGCCTTCCACCGTGAAACGGATGTCCCGCCTCAACAGACCCCTGGCTTGCTGGTACTCCAGGGCGTCCCCCACGAAACCGAAGATCTGGACCCTTCCCCCCGGAGGGACTTCCCGGTTCACGGCTTCCATCATGTCACGGTCGAAGGAATCCAGCCAGTAGGTACTCTCGAAACCGCGTTTCTCGGCCCCTCCGGGTCCGCCCACCAGGAGGTTGTAAGTGGCCAAGTGATGGGGGTGGTTGCGGGCGATCGAGACGCCCGCGGTCACGAACAGAAGGGCCAGGACGGCCGCCGTCCATTTCGGCTTCCACGAAAAGAGAGGAGCCAGGCCACCCGCCGCCAGGAGAACCCACAGGGGATAGGCCTGGATGAAAAGCCGTTCGCCATCGTAAGTGGGGGCATTGGGCAACATCATGACCAGAAGCGGAACCCAAGCCAGCCAGAGGAGAAGCATCCCCTTGCGCCTCGGCTTCAGCATCGATCCGAACATCCCGATGACGGACAGGAGAATGACCGGTAACGGCAGGGTCACTCCGAGGATGACGGGCGAGTAATGCCAAGGCCCATGTCCCGAGTAGGTGATTCCGAGGTAATGACATCGGATCGGGAAGTGGTGGAGATTGAACATCAGATATTCCCGGAACGTGGAAACAGGGTCCTTCCAATAGAGGGGTTGCAGCGCGATGAAAAGCGTCAAGCCCAACCCAAGGCCCCAACCGAAGAGCCGGAAAGCCCGCGCCGGGTTCAGCAGGAATCCCCATACACTAAGGGCCGCCAGGAGGGCCAGGGACTGGAATTTCGCCATGAACGCCAATCCCATCGCCAGACCGAAGACCCAATCCGGCCAGCGCCGGTCGAAACAACGCACGTATACCCAGAGCGCGGCCACCCAGGTGAACAGGAGCGAGGTTTCCGTCGCCGCGATGAGGCCGTGCCCGAAGAGTCGCGGAACGGACAGCGCCATCGCGGTCACCGCCCAAGCCGATGCCCGCCCGTAGATATCGTCGGCCAACAGGAAAAGCACATACAACATCAGGACCCACATCAACGCGGAGCCGGCCCTGAAAAGGACCGGTTCCCTCAGAACCCCCCCCAACAGGAAGGCGACCTTGCCCTGAACGATACGTTGAAGCATGGGGATCTCGGGATGATACTTCCACACCGCATCGTTTCGAAACGCCTGGATCGCCTCGATCGGATGCCCCGAGAGCGCTCCGGAAAACAAACGTTGATAGGCCTGAGCAGTCTGTCGGTTCGCACCGAAATAAGCGATGGATTCATCCCACGTGACACCCACGGACGAACTCAAAGTGGTCATCAGAACCCAGATCACGGGGAGGAAAGCGAGGAGCATCCAACGGGAGGCGAGCCGGTGGCGAAAGTGCTCGGGCGGGCTCGGAGCCTTCAGGCTGTCATCCACATGCACGATCGGGACGAACTTGCGGCCCCTCGGCTTTGGGGACCGCGAAACCCGGCGCTGTGGGGTCATTTCTTCTTGGGATCCCGGGACGCATCCTCGGCCGAAGCCAAGGTGAAGCGGGGATTCAGGATATCCGCATGGTCCCAGCTCCCGTCGCCCTTCACGATGATGGACATCCGCCGCGCATCGCTCACATCCAGATCCAACTTCACCGGCGCCGAACCGGGCACCAACACGGGAGACTCGAACGCTTTTTTTCCGTCCAACTGAACGATGAAGACGACTTGGTTACCCGTTCCCCCGTCAGCGTCGGCACCCAATAGCGCCGAAAAACGCCTGGCTTTGCCGTTCAGGTCGAATTGAAGTTCAGCGGGCGCATGGGTACCGATACCCTTCTCGTAGGTCTTGTCCGCAACGGTCAGCGTCATTCCCCGGACGCTCTTGTCGAGCATCGGGCCGTCACCCCAACCTTGGTAACCCCTTCTCATCACGATTCCATCGATGGTGATGGGACGACTGAAAGGAGCGACTTGAAGTGCCGGAGCCGATTCGCGGGTGCCCGGTGCGGCCATGGACGAGGCCGGGGAAGGCGCCTGTCCGGCCGGTTTGGACTGGGCGGGTTTGAGGAAGACCTGGTACACGACATATCCGATCAGGAGCAGGAGCACCAGGCGAACAGCCAGGACCGCCGCCTTGGGCGGCTCCTCGGTTGCCGGAGCGGTCGCCGGCACCGCAGCCGGGAGGGGCATGGGGGCATCCACCGTCTTTTTCTTTCGTCGGTTCTTTTTCGCCATGTCATCGCTCCTTGGGAAGTTGACCGTCATTATAACGGAATCGGCGGGGCGGTTCCCCACTATCAGACGTGCCAGCCGCCTCCAGGCACCCTCATGTCCCTCCTCCCGTGCTTTCCGGATTCCAAGCAGGAATATCGCCAGGAAGAACCACGCGGGGATGGAAACCGCCAGCCCCAGGAAAAGGTCCCAGGGCCTGTACTCGAAGACGACCCGATGTTCCCCAGCGGAGCGGATGGGAACGGCCCGGAATACCCCGAAGGCCGGCAGGATGGCCTCGCTTTTCCCGTCCACACGGGCGGTCCATTGCGGATAGTGGTTGTCTGTCAGGACAAGGAGGCCCGGCCTTTCGGCCCGGCATTCGACCTCCAAGCGGTTGTCCTCGTATCGGACGATACGGGCCTCCCCCGCGATTCCGGGTTGAGAAGGCAGACCGGAAAGCTCATCGTCCAGATAGACGACGCTCCGGGGGACCACCGCACCGGACTGCATGGCCCTCATCGAGGTGAACACGAAATCCGTGACCCTCTCCCAGCCACCGACCAGGAATGCACGCGGGTAGGCGCGCTGATTGACATAATGCCCCGGAGGACCTTCCCTGAAATGCGGGTTCTTGAGGCGCCCGGGTGTGGCATAGAGGTATTTAACCGAGGCGATATCGGCCATCGGACTGTCCGGCCGGTCGCTCATGGCCACCACGAAGGCCTCGGCGCCGCGGAGCACGGTCCGGTCGTTCGTGTCGATCTGGGCCACCCGGAAGAACAAATTGGCGTTGATCTTGTTCGAGGGGTTGATCCTCGGATGCCCCGGGTCCGCCAGGACCTCCTCCACCATCGGGCTCGGAAAGAGCTGGTGGACGTCGTCGTAAAGGGCCGTCGGGACCGTGCTGATAAACCGGGCGCCGAAAAGCCACAAGTCCAGTGCTGTGACAGCCAGGAGGATCCTCGCAACGATCAGCCACGCGGTCCTGCGTCCCGAGCGGCAACCCTCCCCGGGAAGGATGGACGAGAGGACCAGGGCGGCCCCGACCGACGCTCCCAATCCCGTCATCACCATCATGCGGGCGATGCTTCGGTGGCTCGAGAACCCGGGAAGATAATCGTAGAGGAAACCAAAGACCGTCCGGGAAAGAACGGTCGAGTCCCCCAACGAAAGGACCGCGAAGAGCAGGGCGATGAGCGCCAAGAGCGGGTAATTTCTAAGCCGGCGGGCGAACGGCAATCCGACCAGGAAGAGACCCAACGGGATCCATCCGATGTACTGAACCAGCTCGTGGTATCCCCATCGGCCCTTCCAATCGTTGGTCAAGGGATTCCCCAGGAAATCCGGTTGCACGAGGTGCCGCAATCCCTGGGGACTCAGGTAATCGCACATGATCTGGCCGTATCCCCAGGCCATCCGGCTGGTATGCCGCACGAAGACCGACGATGGGATGAGCTGGCAGGCGGAGAGGGCGCCGAAGAGGATGACCAGCGTCGCTCCCGAGAGGACCATCGTCCTGAAGGAACAGGTACGCCCGATCCAGGCCGTCAGCAGGAGAAGGGCGCAGGCCATGAGCGTGTAGTAGGTCACCTGGGGGTAGCCCTCGAAGAAACCGAAAGCCAGGAAGGCGGAAGCCCCGGCCAGGGCGGCCGGGTCCTTCCGGTCCAACGCCCGATGGAGCGCCGCCAGCACCCAGGGGGACCATGCCGCGTTCCACCAAAGATTCGGTTGTCCCGAAAAAAGATGGACGATGTTGAAACCCGAAAAACCGTAGGCCATGCCGGCCAGGAGAGCACCCTCCAGCCCGGCACCCAACCGCCGGGCGAAAGCATAGGCGCCCATCGCCGCCAGGATGAAATGCAGGAGGTCCTGCAGGGTGAAGGCCTTCGAGTGCGGCATCAGGAAATGCAGGATGTTGAAGGGCGAGAACGCGGCCAGGTTGGGATGGGCCGCGAGGGGAATGCCCATGGCCGTATAGGGGTTCCAGAAAGCGGGTCTTCCCTCCTTGAGACTGGCGACCCAGTACGCCTTGAAAGGATACTTGATGGAGATGTCGGCACCCCCGATGATCCGCTCCGGGGGAGCCAGCAGGGGCTCCCAGAGGAGCGCCGTCGCGAAAAGGGTGAAGGCCAGGAGGGCGAAAAGGTGTTCCCTCCGCCGGGAGGGGAGCATGCCCGGGTTCATGGCGTCTCCGATCCGGCCGGCCGGATCCCGTAAAGACGGAAGAGGACGTCGCCGAAGGGGCTCGACACGTCGGTGACCTCCGCGTGCGGAAACGCATCCCGGACGGCCGCGCCAAGAATCGCGTCCTGTTCCATCGCAACGAGCAGGGCCGCCGGGCGTTCCCTTCCGATCCCGGGAGGAAGCGGCTGACCGGGAACGAGGTGGCCCAGGGGTCGACCGTAGGTCAATACCATCTCGTGATTGTATCCGGAATAGCCCTGCGACGCGTAGAGATCCCGGCCGGAAGGCACGGCGGCCAGGGTCTGGCCCGCCAGCAGATGAGGCCCTTCACACCAAGACCAGAGGTCGCGGCTCGCGGGCATTCGCCTGAAATAGATGTTCCAATCGGAAACCACGAAAACGCAGGCGACGACGACGAGGAAAACCGCCCTCCATGTTCCCGTCCAACGGGACGGCATCCACGCGCCCGAGGCCCGGGCCAGCCGGTCCGCGCCGATGACGGCCAAAAGAAGCGCGAACGGCACGCAAACGATGGACCGCATCGGATGAGCCGGCGGGTGGGCCAGGATCGTCGTGAGAAGCGTCATGGCGAATCCCAACGTCAGGAACGCCTCCGGCAAGGCCGCCTTCCTGAAAACGCGCCAGGCGCACCAGGCCGCTCCCACCCAGAGGAAAAGGCCGAACGGTTCCGGGAACATGGGAAGCGCATCCACGTTGAAGTGCGGGTCCCCCATGCCCTGCCCGTCGAACATCCGGATCGTCTGGCGGATGTTCTCGATGAGAGGCCCTGCCCCCCCCGCGTTGGACATGGCATTGAAAATGTTCACCTCCCGCATCCGGCTGACCAGGGCATGGGGCCGGGCGGCATACCAGGCGGCCATGGGAAGGACCGCGATACACAGGACCCCGCCCGACAGGGCCCAAAGGCGGCCCTGTGAGAAGGCCGTTCTTGGTCGCAGGAGCAGGATGCCCAGGCCGACCGCCAGGAAGAAGACGGCCAGGGCCCGGGAAGGAAGATAGGTATTGAGGCAGAGGGCCAAGGCGACGGCAAAAAAAACGAAGTGTCGCTTGCGGCCCGTCTCCCAGGCGGCGACGAAGGAATACAACGCAACCGCCTCGAAAGCCGGCAGTAGACTCACCTCCCGAGGAGTGCGGACGAAGAAGAGGATCCATCGGGACGTTGCGAAAAGGAGGGCGGTCAGGAAAGCGGCACCCGGGTTCACGAAGAACCGGGCCCAGCCGTAGAGGAACGGCAGGGCGAACAACGTGACCGCCGCCGGAACGATGGCGGCCGAGAAGAGCGAAACCCCGAACAACCGGAAGGAACCCGCGTAGAGCAGGGACGGCAAGGCCGGATTATCACCCCATTCCGCGAAGAAAGGCGTCTTGGATTGACCCGCCAGGAATCCCAAGGCCGCCTTCAAGGTCATGGCCCCGTCATGGTGGAGCCAATTCGGCCAGGAGGGAAGGCGGTGGAAGAGGAAGAACGAGCCCAGGAGCAGGAGCACCGCTACCGGAAGGAGGCGCCACTCGAGGGGATCACCCGCGCCGCGAACGGGCGGCCCGAAGCCGGCCGATCTCGGTTCGAGGAAGGATAGAAGCATCCCGCAGGCAAGATAGGACGCCATCGAGAGGGCGATCCACCCGCGATCCATCGCCCACCACCCCGACCCGGCTGCGGCCAGGATGGCCGTCACCACTGCAGACCGGAGAGGGAGGGAGAGGGGGCGGGAAGGAGGCGTCCCCTGACGCAGAGGGTTGGCCGAGAAGAGCATCGCCCCGCGCGCTTCGGGAACAAGCCCTGACAGGAGAAGGACGCCCACCGCCGTGACAAGGATCCCGAGAAGGGTTCCCGGAAGGGAAACGGGAGCGAGGATGGCCGCGAGACCGCGCCAAACAAGAAGGGCCCCGACCGTAGCCGGGATCCAGGGAAGGAGTTTCAAGGAGTTTCCGGCGGTCATCCGGGGGAAAAAAACGGCAGGAGAGGTCGATCCCCTCCTGCCGTCAAAAGGGCGTTCACTTGCCCGCGGACGATGCAAGCCGCCAGGCCGAGATGGCATCGTTGTGGGCGCAAAGCAGGATGTTGTCGGAGGTGATGCCCATGCCGGTCACCGAACGGAAAGGATCCGCGGATCGGTTGGCATCCGTGAGGTTCCCGAGCAGTTTGCCCTTCGGGTTGTAAACCTTGACGAATCCGCCCTCCGTGGAGGAAACGAAGATGCGCCCCGAGGGATCCACGGCCAGGTCGTTCAGCTTGGCCCCCACAGCGATGACCTTCTTGGGCTCGCCGGCACCGTTGAGGATCTGGACGCGATGGTTGTCCGCGTCCACCACGCAGATATCGCCATTGGGCGCCACGGCCACTCCGGTCGGGTTGTAAAATTCGCCCTTCCCTTCCCCGCGCTTGCCCCAGGCCGCCAGGATGGTGCCCGAAGGCGACATCTTGACGATCCGGTGGCTTCCCGTGTCGGCGATCAGGAAATTCGTGCCGTCATAGCAGAGACCGCGGGGCCCGTAGAAGTTCTTGAATCGCATGAGGTCGATGTTGAGGAACACGTCGCCCTTCGGCGAGACGCCCTTCACGGCGCTGTTCCACGTGTCCATCACGTAGATGTTGCCTTCCGCATCCGAGGAGATGCCGGAAGGTTCCTGGAACTCCTTGACGCCGGGGCCCTTCTTACCGATCTTCTCGACGAAATCCCCGTTCAGGTCGAACACCAGGATGGCGCCGGCACCCTGGTCGCTGAAGGCCAGGCGGTCGCCCTTGAGCCCGGTGACGTCGTACGCGTTGAAGGGCCCCGTCTCCTTCTGGGCTCCCGAAAAACGCACGATCGGCTGGGCCATGACGCTGCCCGAGGCCTTCTGCCCGAACACGAACAAGGCCTCGATGGCCAGGACCGCGAACACCAGCAGGACTACGATGCCCAGGACGTTCTTCTTGCGGGCCGGTGCCGCCGTCGGGGCCGGAACGGCCGTCACGGGGGCGGTTCCAACGGATCGCCTGGATCGGGATGTACTTTTTTTGCGTGCCATATCGGATGCACCTTCCTCTTCTGATTTTTACGGCCGCCGCCCCGTCAATCGACGAAACGGTAGATGAACAAAGTCCACAAAGCGGAGAAGCCGTCCCTCCAGGTGATCTTCTTGCCCTCCTCGAACCCGCGGCCCCTGAAGGAGATGGGAACCTCGTAAAGCTTGTGTCCCCTCTTGAGCACCTTGGCCGTCATCTCCGGCTCGATCTCGAAGCGGTTGGACCGGAGGGGAATCGAACGGATTACATCACCCTTGAAAACCTTGTAGCAGGTTTCCATGTCGGTAAGGGTAGTGTTATACAACAAATTGGTCGTGAGCGTCAGGAACTTGTTCCCCACGAAATGCAGGAAAAGAAAGGCCCGATGGACGCCCATGAAACGGGAGCCATAGACCACATCGGCCGCGCCCTCGAGGATGGGTCCCATCAGGGTCACGTAATCGGCCGGATCGTACTCCAGGTCCGCATCCTGGATGAGCACGATATCCCCGGTGGTTTGCGGGAAAGCCGTGCGCAGCGCGGCACCCTTGCCGCGGTTGCGTTCGTGCCGCAGGACCTTCATGCCCGGGATTCGGACCTTCCGGAGGATCTGCGCCGTCCGGTCCGTCGAACCGTCATCCACGACCAGGATCTCCTTCTTCAGGCCGAGCAGACGCACCCGCGCCACCTTCCTCAAGAGGAGTTCGAGGGTCTTCTCCTCGTTGAAGACCGGCACGATGATGGAGACCTTCTTGGCTTTATAGGGGACCATGACGTCGTTTCCTCTCCTTCCTTCCCGCACCGGCCTCAGGGAGCCGAACCGAAAACACCGTTGGGAACCACTTCCATGATCTTCCGGTCCGGTCTCTTCCATTGGAGGGAATAGGTGGCCCAGAAGCCCCCGGACTTCCTGTAGTAGACGTCCAGGTCGTAGGTGACGCCCTTCTCGAGACGGACCTGCCCGTTGCTGTTGGGCCCAAGCGGGGTCACTTCCCTTCCGTCCAGGGTCACGCGCGCTTCGTCGGAAGTCCTGTTCACGAAGAGGTAGACCCCGGTCGCCGGGGCCGTGAGACGACCCCTCCAATGGGCCGTCATCGGGACCGGCTGTGCCGGGAACTGGTTCCCGTTCGAGAAATTGAGGACCGGTTCCCGGGTCTGCAGGACCGGCCGGTCGCTCCAGTTCAAACTGGAGTAGTACGTTCCGCTCAAGCCGCGGTCCATCCTCAAGCCGGTCAGAACCTGCGCGGTCAGCAGGACGCTCCGGCCGTTCGGCTGGACCATCTGGATGCGGGGATTGGAGACGTCCCTCGGGACGTCGTAGACGAGTTCGAAGGGATGGAATCCGCGGGCCATCTGGAGCGTCTCATCCTTCGGAACCGTCCGGCTTCCGATCCGCAGGGACACGACGTTCGGGTCGTCCCAAGTGAAGCGGTAACCACCGGACGTCTCGGCCAAGATGGAGCCGTCAACCCGGGCCCGGTAGGGTCCCGGCGGGAATCCATACGGGAACTCGGGAAGATTCGCATCCCGGCCGCCCTCGGCGTAAAGGCGCGGACCCCTCGCCCGGTCGACCACGGAGGGCTCCACACGGAAGAAGTGCGCGATCGCCTGCCCATGGGGGTCCAGGCGTGTCTCAGCCTTCCCTTCCGGGTACAAACCCTTCAGCCAATCCAGCACACCGGGTCGGTCCATCTCGATCCCGAAGAACAATCCCCGCCCGGCCGGAACGTTCAGCGGGGCCGCGGAGTCCGGAAGAACCATGCTATGGACTCGGTCGCGGTGGAAGTAGGTGAAGAAGGAAACGGTGAAGTGCCAGTAGAACTTGGGATCCACGAAGGACTCGTAATTCGGCCCCTGCTCCGCCACGGTCTTTCCGATGATGGACTCCTCCGTGGAATACTCGCGCCAGGAAGCGTAGTTCTTCGCCTGCTCCACGAAATAGACATGGTAATTCTGGGCCCCCATCTGGTAGAGGGGCACGAGCAAGAGGACCAGGAACACCTTCTCGCCGACGCCCCCCGCCGCGTGACGAACCCAGCCCCAGACGGCACCCACGGACGCGGCCGCCAGGAACGCCGAGAAGGGCGTCGTCCCCACCATGCGGCTGGCATGGGCAGGATCGGTCGAAAGAATGCAGGGGAGACTCATTACGACAAGCCCGGAAAGGGCCCAAAAGTACTTCCGTTTCCACGCCCGCGAAAGGGCCCAACCCACGCCCAGGAAGAGAAGCGCTCCCGTCACGTCGTCGAACATCCGGTGGTCCTGGAGGTTGTGCCGGGGATTGCCATCCCCGCGGCGATGGCCCATGAGGGCCGTGATCTTCAGGTTGTCGACGAAAGGTTGGATGCTCCCGGCCTGCCTGCAGCGGGCATACATGGACAACTGGTTTTCCCGCATGCCGAGACTCCCTTGGGACCGCCAGTAACTCACGACAGGCCACATCAGGAGGAAGGAGAGGAGCGCGAACGCCAGGATCCGCCCCGTGTTGGGTTTGAACTCCTTGAAGTGGGCGATCATCTCGTAAAGCCCGACGATCAGGATGAAGGCCGGGAAAGCCTTGTAAGCCTGGTAGGTGTAGAGACCTCCCGCGAAGAAGACGGCAGCCAGGAGGAAGGACCACAGCTTGCGCGAACGCAAACCGTACAGAAGGAACGCGGTCGTCCCGAACATGTAGAGTGGCATCTCGATGGGCGGGAAGGCATTGCGGCTGAAGTTGATGTTCCAGCGCATGACCGCGAGGATGTAGAGGGTCAACAGGGCCAAGCGGGGTCCGGCCAGTTGCCGGAAGGTCCAGTAGATGAGCGGGAAGGAGGCCAGGGACATCAAGGCGTAGAACAGGTACAAGGTGGTCTGTCCCACCATCGACTTGGGGATGAAAGCCCACCAGAGAGCCTTCTGCCAGAGAATGAGGGAGGGGGCCTGAAGTGTCTCGCCCACGTGGAGAGGAGGCACCCAATGCTCGTACAGGATCCGGAGACCACCCAATCCCTGGAATCCCATGTCGATGAAGACGCCCGAGGGGATCTCGCCCAGCCGCCAGGTGCGCAGGAAAGCCCCCAGGATGAAGATCCCCGCGAAGACCGCGATCTCGATGCCGCGGGAAAGGGGCAACTCCTTCAGGTCCTCCCTTTTCGCGGAACCCAACGCGATCAGGAAGAGAACAACCGACACGAGATAGTACTTGAGGCCGTCGATCGGCAGGCGTCCCACGTTGGAGATGAGTTCCTGGCCGCGAACGGCCGCCAGGACCGAGAGGGCGAACAGGACGACGCGGACAAGTCCGATCCAACTGAACCATCCCGCCCAGCGAGAAAGAAGCGTCGTCCCTGCCGCCGGCGAAGCGGTCGGGACAAGGATCGGGACCCGCGACTTTATCACTGGCGCTACCAGGACTTTCGGGGTCGGCACGGCGGGGACCGGCTTGGAAACCCGATCCCGGGGCTTCACGGACAAGAGGCCGTCCAGGAGTCCCGATTGGACCGCCAGGACCAGCACGAGACCCGCGAGGGAGAGACCGATCCCGAGAGGAGCCATCCCCTTCCCCAGGAACAGGTACTGCCCCCCCACGACGAGGGCTAAACCCGCGGCATAAGCAAGGAGCGTCCGGACGGGGGAAGGGCGCGGCGATTCGGGGGCAACGGGCAATACCGGGGCCGTCGGAATCCGGTTCCGCACTCGACGACGAACGGGATGATGGGGTTTTCTTTTCCTAGCCATGACTTCTCCTTAAGAGCCCGGAGTCGGTTCTCCGACATCCCCAGGGCCCGAATGATAACCCAACCGCTCCTGAAACAGGACTCGCGCAGTCGGCTTCAGGGAAGATCCGGACCCGCTTCCTCGCCGTTCCGCGCCCTCTCGAAATCATCCTTCTTGACCACGGCCACGAGAAGGCTTGGGTATTTATGGGTGTTCAGGATAGTCGTCCATTCGGCGGTCGGATACCTTTCGCGGACCTTAGCCTGGACATCCTGGTTCTTGTAAGGGATGAAGATGAAAATCACATCCCGTGTGGCCCGGCGCGGAACCGGAATCTTGAAATCGTGATTGATACGGACGACCTGGACCTCCGTGCCGATGACCATGAAATCGCCGACGCTCGAAAAAATCTCCCAATCGACCAGGATGTGATGGGTCGGATACTTCTCGATGCATAACCGCGTGGCTTGCAGGTGGCTGAAGGCCATCGAGTCCCAGGTGGAGGGAGTGCCCGCGATCCGACGATAGTAGACGTCAGCGTTCACAGCGGCCGCGAACGCCAGGGCTCCCGCCAAGAGAACCATAAAGAAGGCCCGCAATCCGGCGCCAGATTCCCGAACTCGGTCCAGGAACCATTCCAGCCCCCGGGCGACGAGGAGGAAGACGAAAGGCAGGACCAGGTAGAAGCGCTGCATGTTCAGGTACCAGGGGCTGGGATCCATGCCCTGGATGGCGAAGGAATTGGCGAAGGTGGCAAAAAGGAGTCCCGGAAGAATGATCCAGGTCAGCCAGGATCGAGGCCGGAGGATCGTCACCATGAAGCCGAGGACGAGAAGCACGGCGGTCACCGGGTCCACCGTCGGGACGTGATACAAGCCGAAGCGGGGATCGGGATCCGAGTTCCTGAAGAAGGTGAGCAGGGTCCCCGCGAACGTCTTGAGAGGCAGCCAATGGTCCCCTGTCCGTTGGATCTCGGTGAAGATGCTGAGCTCCTTCGACCGCCCCATGAATTCCTCGGGCGATTTTTTCACGTAATAGAGGAAGGGACCGATGAGCCACAGGAAGGAGAGAAAGACCAGCCACAGATGCCGCAAATAGGCCTTGAGGAAAGGACGTCCGTAAAGGAGAAGACGCGCGAGGATCGAAACAGCCGCCATGAGGACCGCCAAGCGTCCTGATATATAGCTCATGACGGAAGCGGCCAGGAAGATCCCCGTCCAGGCGAAATCCGCCCTTCTTCCCTCCCGCAGGCCCCGCTCCAGGAAGAAGAAGGCCGCCAGTTCGAAAGTCAGCGTGAAGATGTCCGTGAAAGGCGACAGGCTGTAGAAGAGATGGTACCAGGCGAAGGAGAACAGGAGCGTGGACAGCAGGGCCGCGGCCGGGGCGACATAGAACCGGGTCAGCCGGTAGAAAAGGTACAGGGACACCACGGAGAGGACCGCCGAAAGGGCGCGCCCCGAGGCCAGGCTGATGCCGAAGATCTCGAAGAATCCCGCGGTGATGAAATACACGAAGGAAGGATTGCCCCACCAGCCCGTCATGAAGGGCGAATACAGTTCCCCCTTGAGGACGCGGACCGCGTCGATCAGGTGGTTCGCCTCGTCGATCTGGAATCCTGTGAAGTCCTTGTGGATGAAGGGAAAACGCATGAGGACCGCGGCCGCCAGGATCGCGAAGACCCAGGCGCCATAGGATCCTCCCTCCACCGCGCCGTCCGCTTTCGGCCGGCGCAAGACGACCGCCGCGAAAACCGCAAGGAAACCCCAAAGGAGCCACGTCATCCCCGTAGCCAACGTATCGCTCCTGAAGACGAGGATGGATTTCGCCAGGAGGAAGGCGCCGGCAAGGAAGAGGATCCACGAAAGGATCGGGGCGGAGTTCCGCCCAGCCGGAGAAGGGATCTCAGGAGACGGAACGATCGGGGAGCCCGGCAACGGCGACATCACGCGGGCAGACGCCGGGAAGGCCTTCACCAGGCAGAAAAGGGAGATCGCCTGCAGAACCCCTCCCTCCAGCCATTTCGGGATGCCGGCCCAGAGACTCACCCCGAACCAGCCGAAGACAAGGCCGAAAAGAAGCAAGGACCAACGGATGCGTTGCGGGTCGTCAACGCCCGCGGAGGCTTTCATCGCTTCCGGAAAGGTCCAGCGGCTGACCGCAACGGCCGCGAATACGGCCAGGACGGCTTCCAGGATCTCCCGCCTCGCGGCGAGAACCGCGGCCGCCAAGACCAGGATCCCGGTGATCCAAGCTCCGAATCTCACGTTCATTCCGTCCTCATGATCAAGGATGTCTCGTTCCCCGGCAAGGGACCGGCACGCGCTTTCCCGCTATCCCGCCTTGCGGGCGCGGATGTAATAGCAGGCGCCCGGTTCCCCCTCCGCGCGAAGGACGTTCTTCAGGAGCCGCGGGGCCAGGGCCACCACCCATCCGCGGGGCAACAAGACCCACTTGCCGAACAGCACCCGGTTGACCTTGGAGATGAATGCCGGCGGAAACCATGCTTCGAAGGCGCGGAAAGCGGGAATCGGGATGATGTACTTGCAAACCTCGACGCGGAAACCGGCCTTTTTCATCCGGGCTTTCCAGGTGGCCGCATCGTCCACGTGGAAATGCTTGAAGATGCGGTTCAACCCGTCGAGGTACATTTTCCCGAGGGATCCGAGGCCGATGGAGGACAGGAAGGACTTGAGGCCCATGTGGTCGTTGTAGACCTCGCTGGGAACCGTGATGATGAGCCGCCCCCCCGGCTTGAGGACGCGATGCGCTTCCCGCAGGGCCGCATCGATGTCGGGGATGTGTTCCGGGACGCAATTGGAGACCACCGTCCGGAACTCGCCCTTGCGAAAGGGCATGTCGGTCGCACTGCCCACGACGACGCGCCGATAGACGCCCGCCCGGCGGGCGCGATCCACCTCCCTCGGATCGAGGTCAATGCCCGCCTCGAGGGGAGCGCCCAGCACCGTCTTCGCGAAGAATCCGTCGCCACAGCCCAGGTCCAGCACGGGTTTCGCCAGTTTCTCCTTGGCGAACTCCTCACACTCGAAACAGCGCCACAAAGCCATCGAGACGGAGACGTGCCGGAGATACTCCTTGAAGAAGCGGATCCGTTCGCTCATTTCACACCATTCCGAACCATGCCATCAGCCTCAACCGCAACAGGGTCCAGGCGAATCGCAACAGTTCCTTGTAGTTGAGCTTGCTGGCACCGCGATCCCGGTTGTAGAAGATGATGGGGATCTCCTCCACCCGGGCGCCGGCCTTCACGGCCCGGAAAAGGATCTCGACGTAGTAGACGTAACCCACCGAGACGATCCGGTCCGGCCCGATCCGGGAGAGCAGGTCGGTCCGGAAACACTTGAACCCGCTCGTCACGTCCTTCTGGGTGAGACCGAGGAGCACTCGGGCCCCGGTGTTGGCCACGGTGCTCTGGAACAGGCGCTTCAAACCCCAATTGACCATGCCCCCGTCCTTCACGTAGCGGGACCCGATGACACAATCGCAGTTCCGGATCCGATCCAGCATCTTCGGGATGTTGGCGGGCGGATGGGACATGTCGGCGTCGATGCTGATCAGGACGTCGTAGGCGTTCTGCAGGGCGTACCGCATGCCGGCCACGTTGGCGGTTCCCAGGCCGAGCTTCCCCGTGCGGTGCATGACCTTCACCCTGCGGTCGCGACGGGCCAGCCCGTCCGCGATCGCACCCGTCCCGTCGGGGGAATTGTCATCGATGATCAGGATGTCGCAATCGCGGGCGGAGCGGCGGACTTCCCGGTAGATGATCTCGATATTTTCCCGCTCGTTGTAGGTGGGAATGGTGACCAGGGCCCTCAAACGGCCACGGACCCGAGTCCCTCGGGCGTTGTTCTTGTCCTTCATATTCGGTTCCGGATCCTCGGGCGCGGCGGATGATGGGCCTCGGGCGCCATTCGCGCACCCGATGCCGCCCGCTTCGGGCGGACGGCGAAGAAGGCAGAGTTTATCACCTTTTCATGGACGGCGGTAGCACTTCACCGGGGGGGAGGAAGCCCGGGAACATCCCCGAAGCGCGTGATTTTTGCCGCATCCTTATGTAATATGTGGCCT
>CAZGWJ010000053.1:0-18107 GCA_964529445.1 uncultured bacterium | reverse complement strand
TTCGGCGTGATGATCGGGCGGGAGGCCGGGGAGCCGTTCTTCTCCCGCGAGAACCTGGGCGTCCCCGACCCCCGCGTTTTTCTGTAACTTCACGGCGGAACGCGAAGTTTCGAGGAAGGCGAAGTTCAATGTGGTTTCATCGCCGAAATTCGCGAACTCCGCGCATCCGTTAAAACAACTACGCGTTAAGCCGTTGTGCCTACTTTTTCGATGAAAGACCCAGGATGATCGAACCGCTGACCGGATTGTGGATCGCGCTGATCGCCCTCGGGGCGGGTCTCTACGGCGGTCTCATGGGCGTCGGGGGCGGCGCCATCCTGGTCCCGGCCCTCCACCTGCTCTTCGGCGTCCCCCTGCACGAGGCCATCGTCTTCTCCCTTTGCACGGCGGTCCTCATCTCGGCGTCCGCCACCTTCTCCATCAACCGCAAGAAGAGCGCGCATTTTCCGACCGTCCGCCGCATCCTCATGGGTTCCATCCCGGGCGCCATTCTCGGACTCTCCCTGGGCCGCGTCCTTTCCGGTCAGGTCCTGCGTTACTTTTTCGCGGCCTTCCTGCTTTGGGCGGCTTACGACGGCTTCCGGCCGAAAGCCGCCGAAACGGCGGACGTCCATCACTGGGTGCCGGAATCGCCCCGAAGGGGAAGGACCGGTCTTCTCGGCTTCCTCATGGGGCTGGCCTCGGGGCTTATCGGGATTGGCGGGGGACTCATCTCCACGCCTCTCCAGCGCCGCTGGCTCGATGTCCCGATCAAGTCCGCCATGGCGAACTCGACCTTCGCCATCGTGGGGACGACCCTGACCGGTGTTCTCGCGGCCGCTTTCTACCGTTATCAGGCGGGGGATGCCCTCCTTCCCTGGCATCTCCTGGCCTGGGGTGTCCTGCCGGTCGTCCTCGGCGGCTACCTGGGGGGCCACCTGCACCACCGCCTCCATTCCAAGTGGCTTCTCTTCCTCTTCTCCGTCCTCCTCTTCTACGTGGCCTACAAGATGCTGACCGCGGGGCGGTGACCGGGACCGGGCGATTCACGCCCAAATCCTGGCCGACCCGTTCACGCACAGTTCAGGGGCCCTTGACAGGGGTATCCCGGAATGGTATACAAGGGTATACCAGCCGAGACGACTGAAGCGTTGACGCGGTAATCCGCAGACAAGGAGATCCTCAATGGCCAACGACCGACAGAAAGCCCTGGAATTCGCCATCCTGCAGATCGAGAAGGACCACGGAAAAGGGTCCATCATGAAGCTGGGGGAGCATGCATCCAAGAACCAGGAGGTCAAGGCCATCTCGACCGGGGCCATCTCGCTGGATATCGCCACCGGCATCGGGGGGGTCCCCCGCGGCCGCATCGTCGAGATCTACGGTCCGGAATCCTCGGGGAAGACCACCCTCACGCTCCACATCATCGCGGAGGCCCAGAAGGCGGGCGGCACGGCCGTCTTCATCGATGCCGAGCACGCCATGGACCCGGCCTATGCCGCGAAGTTGGGGGTGAACATCAACGAACTGCTGATCTCCCAGCCGGACAGCGCCGAGGAGGCCCTTCAGATCGCCGATACCCTCATCCGTTCGGGCGCCATCGACATCATCGTGGTGGATTCCGTGGCCGCCCTCGCTCCCCGGGCCGAACTCGAGGGGGAGATGGGGGATGCGCACGTGGGCCTGCAGGCGCGCCTGATGAGCCAGGCCTTGCGCAAGCTGACCGCCCTCCTGTCCAAGTCCAACACCTGTGCCATCTTCATCAACCAGATCCGCGAGAAGATCGGCGTCATGTTCGGCAACCCCGAGACCACGCCGGGCGGGCGGGCCCTCAAGTTCTACTCCTCCATGCGCCTCGACATCCGTCGGGTCGAGTCCATCAAGGTGGGCACCGAGAACCTGGGCAACAAGGTGAAGGTCAAGGTGGTGAAGAACAAGACCGCCCAGCCCTTTCGTGAGGGGTTTTTCGACATCTATTTCGGCCAGGGCATCGCCAAGGAGGGTACCCTGGTGGACGCGGCGGTCGAGATGGGCATCGTGGACAAGTCCGGGACCTGGTTCTCGTTCGGCGAGACCCGCATCGGCCAGGGCAAGGATGGCGCCTCGACCTTCCTGAAGGATCATCCCGAGATCCATGCCGAGATCGAACGTCGCGTGAAGATCAAGGCGGGACTCATCCCCGACCCGGCCGCTCTCGCGCCCGAGAAGTCGGAAGGCAAGGAACACAAGGAAGACGCCAAGAAGGTGACCGCTCGGAAGTGATTCCGGGCAGTCGGGGTTCTTGTCATGGTGAGTGGTAGGCGCGCAGTGGCAGGCTCGAAAGCATCCAAATCGGGCCGTGCCTGTCGGGTTCAATCAGAACCCGACGCGACACTTTGGCGCGCCGTGCCTGCCGGTTCCAATCGGGAACCGGCGGTGGAACAGCCAACCTGTCCTGAGGGGCGGGAAGTCATCGCCGCTCGAAGGGTCGGCGCCTCCTTGAACCGAAACCATCCCACTCCGTAAGCCGGTTTTTGTCGTCGGTTTCGAGGTGGCTTTTCCACCCTCCCCGTATTTTGTTTCTATTTGTGGTTTCACTGCCGTCCAAGATGTTCACGAGGATGTGTGTGGCGTCTGTGAAATCCTTGTTTTAAACAGGATGGGACACCGAACGACAGATAAGCCCCCTCGCCCATCGCAGATTCCATGAATCTGCGCGAGCATCCTTTGACCTCGGCATGTGGCCGAGGTCGGCTCGGCCCTCTCCCACAAGGGGCGAGGGACATCTTTATTCTTTCGAAAAACAGGGCGTTTGTTCTCTGTGACTCTGCGTCTCTGTGGTTCTCGTGTTCGTCGTCTTGGGCAAGACGGGTGTGGTTTGCTGTTTTTTTCATTATTTTGACGTTCTTCGTGCCTTCGCGGCCTGCCCTGAGCTTGTCGAATGGGCTTCGCGTTGGTTGTGAATTTGATGCTTTGAGCGTGTAAAATACCCTCTCGTTCGCTAACCCTTTCCTGCTAGGTGGAACACCATGGCCGACAAAAAGAAAAAGAACTGGCTCAAGATCGCGCTCATCGCCGGCGGCGTCGCGGCATTCCTGATGGCCGTCATGGCCGTCTCGGCGGTGATCCTGGTGAAGAAGAAGATGCCGCCCGAGAAAATGAAATCCATGGCCCAGGAGACCCTCTCCGAGCAGTTGGGGCGGAAGGTCACCGTGGGCGACGTGAAATTCAGCTTCTTCAAGGGCTTCGAGATCGCGGACCTTTCGATCGGCAACCGCAAGGGACCGGGTTGGAAACCGGGCGACATGGTCGCGGCCAAGCGCATCGCCATCTCGTACCAGCTTTTCCCGCTCCTGTGGTTCGAGCTCCGCCTGGGGGAGATCCTGCTGATCGAGCCCCGCATCCTCGTCGAGAGGCGCGGGCTGGAGGAATTCAACTTCAGCGACCTGGTGACCCCGGCGAAACCCGCTCCCGCCGCGAAGAAGGGCGCGGCCCCGAAGGGCGGGGCCGCCGATTTGCCCCTGCTGGTCCGGGTGGACACGGTCAGCATCCAGAAGGGGCGCCTGACCTATATCGACCACCTCTACAAACCCGCCCAGACGACCGAACTGCCTTCCCTCACCCTGCGGGTGAAGAACATCTCCCTCACGGGATCCAAGACCACGTTCGACGTGCAGACGCCCATCAAGGCGGCGGGCGCCACGTACGAGGTCTCGGCCTCCGGTTCCTACAAGCTGTTCCTGAAGAAGGGTTCCGTGAAGGATCTGGCGGTCAAGGGGTCCTTCAGCGGCATCGATTTCCAGCTGTCCGGCTCGGCGAAGGACGTGATCGAGAACTTCGCGCCGGATATGAAGGGCTCCGTGAAGGTGGACCTGTCGAAGCTCCCGGCCCTCCTGCCGAAGGATGCCCCGCCCCTGCCGAAGGAGCTCAGGATGTCGGGCCTGGTGTCGGAGGATTTCGGCGTGGCGGGCAACCTGAAGGACGGGTTCAAGGTGAACTCCGTCACGGACGCCACGGCCGCGGACGTGAGGTTCGGCGACGCCTTCCTGAAACCGTCCGGCCTGAAGGCGGTCGTGAAGGCCGACGTGGTCTCGGGAACGGATTACCTCAAACTGCCGCTTCTCGAGGTGGCCCTCGGGGAATGGCTTGTCAAGGGCAGTGCGGCCTACACGGGCATGCCGCCCCACCCGACCCTCAAGGGCAACCCGGCCTACGCACTTTCCCTCACGACCCCGAAACCGCTGGCCTTGAAGGACCTGGCGGCCCTCCTGCCCATGGCCAAGGACCTGAACCTGTCGGGTTCCCTCAATGTGAACGTGAAGTACTCGGGCAAACCCCTGGACGCCAAGTCCACGAAACTCGACGGGTTGGTGTCGCTGGAAGGCGTGAACGCGGGCAACAAGATGGGCAAGATTCTCGAGGGTCTCTCGGGGAAACTGGTCCTGAAGGAGAATCTCATCGAGGTCCCGGCCATGAAGTTCCGCCTGCTCGACTCGCCCACCGGCTTCTCGTTCAGGATGAGCGAATTCAACGTGGCCCAGCTCTATGATCCGTCGAAGTTGAACGCCCTCATCACGTACCGGCTGGATTCCAACGACGTGAACCTCGAGAACCTCCTGGCCCTCGCCGGCCCCCCCAAGAAGAAGGAGCAGGCGCCGGCCCCGAAGGGCGAGGGGAAGAAGGCCGCCGCTCCGGCCCCGAAGCCGGTCCCCATCTCCGCGGGCCTTCGACTCGACGGCGGGATGTCCTTCAAGAGCTTCTACCTCAAGAAGATCCGGTTCACCGATGCCGCCGTCAAGACGACGCTCTCGAAGAAGGTGTTCAAGAGCACGGCCTCCGTGAAAGGCTTCGACGGGGCCTCCTCCGGGTCCTTCCAGATGGACCTCGCCCAGGCCGTGCCGCCCTACTCCTTCAACCTCAAGATGGCGGGCGTGAAGGCGGAAGCCGCCATCGGGCAGGCGGTGGATTCGTTCGTGACGAAGAACCCCGAACAGTACAAGGACAAGATCGCGGGATCCATGAATTTCGATTTCTCCGGGACGGGTCGGGGATTCGACTCGGCGTCCGCCCCGAAGAACCTGAAGGGTAACGGCACCTTCTCCCTGGTGGGAGTCCGCATCAAGGCCCTGGCCCTCATGGGAGGCCTGTTCAAGAACCTCAAGGACAAGAAGGAGGAGGTGAAGATGGACCGCCTGGACGGCACGGTTTCCGTGGCCTCCGAGAAGGTGACCCTCAAGGCCAATAGCGCCGGCTCCACGGGCAAGATGGCCGTGGACGGCGTCATCGGCTTCGACGGGATGTACGCGCCCGAAATGAAGGTGCTGAACGACATCCGGAAGGAATACCTGGATTCCGACGCCTTCTTCGGATCCCTCCCCGACAACGTGAAGAGCCGGGTGAATCTCGACAAGGCCGCCGACGCCCAGGGCTTCGTGCCGGTCGACTTCAAGCTCACGGGCCCGGTCAACAAGGCGCCCGGCCCCGGGGCGCTGGACCTCTCCCGTCTCATGAAGAACATCGTCAACAACGAGGCCAAGGCCGTGAAACAGAAGGCCGTCGAGGGCGTCCAGGAGAAGATCGGGGACAAGCTCAAGGGCATCTTCGGAAAATGACCGAAGGACGGAGATCATCCCCGCGCGACAACGGATTCCTTAAACGACGGACGGGCAGGCGTCCCACCCCTCCGGGAAGACCGTTTCGGGGACTGGGTCTTCTGCTCCGGAGTCTGTGGGTCCTGGTGATCGTCGGGGTCTTCACGGCGCTTTTCATGTTCCAGGCCTGTCGTCACCGGGTGGAGGTGCCGCCCGCTCCCGCCATCGTTCATCCTCAACCTGTCTACTTTCTCGCCAGCCGGGCCGTCACGAACGCACCCTCCGCCGGGGCGGTGACCCTCCTGGCCGTGGGGGACCTCATGTTCGGCCGCCGGGTCGAGTCGGCGCGCCAGGGCAAGGAGGATCCGGATCCGCTTGCCGCCGTGCGGGAAACCCTCGCTCAGGCCGATATCACCTTCGGGAACCTCGAATGTGTCCTGGGGCAGGAAGGCGATTTCGCGGATTGGAAGGCCTACGACAAGATCCGCCTGGGGGCCCCGGCGGGGTCGGTGGAATCCCTTTCCGCTTCCGGGTTCGACATCGTCTCCCTCGGCAACAACCACGTTCTCGACTTCGGGAAGGAGGGACTGGAGTCCACGGTGCGGATCCTCAAAAACGCCGGGATCGAATCGGTGGGCCTGTGGAAGGCCCAGGGTCTCAACAAACCCGTGGTGCTGGACGTGAAGGGCGTGCGGGTCGCCTTCCTTGCCTATTCCGATGTCTCGCCCGCCACGTTCAAGGCCGATTCGGACAGCCCGGGAACCATCCCGCCCCTGCCGGACATCCTGAAACGGGACATCCGGGAGGCCCGGAAGTCGGCGGACCGGGTGGTGGTGTCGGTGCATTGGGGGGAGGAATACCGCCGCGTGCCCACCCCCAAGCAGAGGCGCCTGGCCCGGGAGATGGTGGACCTGGGCGCCGATCTTGTCCTGGGGCACCATCCCCACGTGGTCCAGCCGTTCGAACGGTATCGAGCGGGGTTCATCGTCTATAGTCTCGGCAATTTCCTGTTCGACCTCCGAAGCCCCCGCGCGAAGGAATCCATGGTCCTGAAGGTGGTCTTCGACAAGGGCTGGAAACCGCGCGTCTGGTGGGCTCCGGTCGAGATCCAGGGCACCTTCCCGATCTTCCTGGAAGGGGAAAAGGCGAGTACGGCCGCCCATGTCTTCCCGACCCGGTTGCCGAAACTCGCCGCCCCGCGGGGAGGCGGACGTTGAAGAACCGGGGTTTTTCCAGCCGTCCCTGGGTGCGCCGGCTCCTGGGTCTCAAGCCCGCATTGCCGGAAAGCGCCCGTAAGCTGGCCGCCCTCACGGCCCTCTATCTCTTCACCTTCGCGCTCTCGACCACCTTCCTCAATGTCTTCCTCTTCAAGGACCACCTGGACCTGAAGGCGGTGGGTCTCTACAACATCGCGAGCTTCCTCGTCATCACACCGGCCTTCGCCATCGGTGGTTGGCTTTCCAAGAAGAAAAGCCCCCTTTGGCCCTTCCAGCTGGGCCTCCTCTTCCACGCGCTCCTTTTCCTGGGCGTCCTGCTCCTGGGTCGCGACACTCCGCGCCATGCCGGGACCCTGGGGGTGCTCTCGGGATTGGGGATCGGGTTCTATTTCCTGGGCCAGCATGCCATGACCTTCATGGCGGCCGGCGCGGCCCACCGCGACCGTTTCTTCTCGCTCCACACGCTCTGGTCCGCCATCTTGAGGGTCTTCGCTCCCCTCGTGTCCGCCGTCATCATCACGGCCTTCGGGAAGTTTCCGGTTCACAACCTGGGCTACTACGTCCTCTTCGCCTTGACGCTCGGCATCTATGTCCTCCTCATCGTGAAGGCCGCTCAATTCCGCTTCAAGCCCTCCCGGGAGCGTTTCCGCTTCTGGGAGGCCCTGGGAGAGCACTTGGAACGTCCCCTGCGGCCCCTCCTGGCGGCGTACTTCTTCTGGGGGCTTCGCAACGGCGTCTTTTGGTTCCTCATCGGGGTGCTGGTGTATCGAGCCACCGGAAGCGAGATGAGCGTGGGTTCCTACGGGACCCTCAGCTACCTGGTGGCGGTGGCCACGGCCTGGTGGGTGAACCGGAAAGCCGGGGTGGCCACGCGGTCCAAAAGCCTCATGGGGGCGGCGTTCCTCGATTTCGCGAGCGTCCTGATCCTCCTCCTGGGCGTCACGCCGGCCACCCTCCTGGCCTTCACGGTGGTGTACATGGTCGCGGTCACCTGGTTTCTGGTGCCCTTCAGCGCCTATTCCTTCGAGTTCATGGAGAGGGCCTCGAGGGGTCGGGGAAGGGAGATGGAGAACCTCACGGTGCGGGAGATCCCCCTCAACCTGGGACGCATCACGGGCTTGCTTTTGTTCTTCGCGGGGTGGGAACATTTCGGTGACGCGGGGTTGAAGGGCGGACTGCTCTTCCTGGGGGTCGGCCATGTGGCGGTCTGGTACATCTTCACCCGGACGATGAAGGGCCGTTTGAGGCCCGCGAAGAGGCCCCTGGATCTGGAAGAGGAAACGGCCTGAACAGCAGGTGGAAGGTAGTAGGTAGAAGTTAGAAGGTGACGGAAGAAGGCTATGCATCCTTGGCGTGGGCCCGCAGGGCCCATCGCGTTCTTGGCGGTGAAAGAGGTTCTGATGTTGTATGCGATCGGTGACATCCACGGGTGCCTGAAGGCCCTGAAGGCCCTCCTGGGGAAACTGCCGCTCCGGAAGGGGGACGAGATCGTCTTTCTGGGGGATTACATCGACCGCGGACCGGAAAGCCGTGGGGTGGTGGAGTTCCTGCTGTCCGAGCGCACGCCCCAATGGCATTTCCTCCGGGGCAACCACGAACAGCTGGTCCTCGACTGGCTGGAAACCGACGATCCGGCCGCTTCGTCGAACTGGCTCATCAACGGCGGCTCCGAGACCCTGAAGACCTATGCCGATCCGCGGGACATGGACGAACTGAGGGGGAAGCAGGAGACGGACCTCCTGAAGACGGCCATCCCGGCCCCCCACGTGGAGTTTTTCCGCTCCACGGCGTTCTTCCGAGATACGCCCTTCGCGTATTTCTGTCACGCCGGGGTGAACCTCGACAAACCGCTTTTCCGCCAGTCTCCCGACGACCTGTTGTGGATCCGCCGCAAATTCGCGGATGATCCCCGCCCGACCCCGAAGCTCGTCGTTCACGGCCATACGCCCGTGAAGGAGGTGGACCTCTCCAGGGACCGCATCAACCTGGATACGGGTTGCGTTTACGGGGGGCACCTGACGGCCCTGTCCCTGCCGGAGAGGAAACTGTACCAGTCCCGGCAGTCCTGAACTGCCTGCCGCCGGTCGAGGGGCCTGGGGCCGGAGGCGCATTCCTCCGGTCGGCGGGTGGGGCGCGGAGTCGAACGGTCTATTTGTCCGCGAGCGGCGGGGAACACCAGACGTCGGCATGGTCGCCGGCGATAAGCCAGAGCCGGTTCTGGAAGGACAACACCCGGTAGGCCACCCGGCCCTTGAAGGCGCAATCAGGATTGATCTTCTCCCAGTCCTTCCCGTTTCGGGTGAACCAGGAGTCGTTCTCCCAGACGAAGTCGCCCTCGTCGCCGCCGATGATCCACCAGCCGTCCTCGTGGGAGACCGCGCCGTGCATGTACCTCGCGTTGAAGGGCGTATTCTCCGTATCCCGGACCCATCGTTTTCCGTCCTCGGAGTGCCAGACGTCGCTGAGATGGCGGTCGGTCTCGGAACTCTCCCCGCCATGGATCCAAAGCCGACCATCATGAACGACGCACACGTGCCCCCGTCGGGCCGGGAACGGCGCTGCCGAAACCGCGCACTTCCAGTCGCGTCCGTTCTTCGAATACCAGACGTCGTTGGTCGGTGAGCCCTTGTGGAAACCTCCGATGAGCCAGAGACGGTCCTTGAAGGCCGTGAGGGTGTGGTCCGTCCGGCCTCCGAAGGGCGATTCCTGCCGGACTCGCTCCCATTGGATGCCGTCCTTCGAGTTCCAGATGTCCGATCGACCCCCGCCGCCGATCACCCAGATGCGATCGCCGAAGACGGCGGCATCATGCCCCCAGCCGCCGCGAAAACCGGCATGCTCGGTCGTGCAGGTCCATTGGCGGCCGTCCGGCGAACTCCAGACATCGTCCCGGTCGACCCCGCCGATCACCCAGAACCTGTCCTTGAAGATGACGGCCGCGATCTCGCGCCGGGAGCCGAAAGGCGCGGAGGCCGTGACGCATTGCCAGTCGTCACCCGGGCGCCCGGGAGTGATGGCCCGGCCGCTTTGACCCGCTTTGCGGGAAGGGGCGGGGCGTTCCTCCTCCGAGGGGTCCCAGGCCTCGTCATCGGAGGGCGCGTCGATCCCCGCTTCCGCTCTCGGCATGCCCGGAGGTTGAGGTGTGGGGATCCCGGAGGCGATGGGCGATGGGGCGGGGAGTTCGCGTGAACCCCGCAGGACACCGAAAAGATAGGAGATCAAAACCAACGCAAGGACGTTGAGCGCCAGACTGAGGGCAAGGAGCCACTTCATGCCGTTGTTCATGGCTTCTCCATTCGGGGGCATGCAGGAACGGCCATCATAGCACGGTGCCGGGGCCGGCGATGGAGGGCGGCGATCCTGAAGAACCGGTGGAGGGGATCAGGACCGTCGTTCGCGCATCCTGAACTCATTCTCGAGTGTGAAAAGCGCCCGACGCAAGGCCATCTCGGTATGGATCCCGTCCGATTGGGAAAGCCGCGCCAGGGCCAGGAGGAGGGAGCCGGCCGCCTTCTCCAGCGCGGCCTTGCGACCCGCCTTTCGCGCCTTCCGGTATCCCCGCCAAGCGCGATCCAGATCCTTTTCCAGGTGCCCGTCGGCATAGGGGCGCTCCCTGCGCGTGATCTTTTCGTGGACCCTTTGGGCGCGGAGCAGGGAGGGAAGGGAACTCGGCAGGCCGTCGAAGGGGGATTTGCGATGGGGCTTCTCGACCCGTTTCAACTCCTCCCACTTGCGCTTCAACTGTCCGACGGTGCGGATGCGCGCCTTCCCGAAGACGTGGGGGTGGCGCCGTTCCAGCTTTTCGGAGATGGCGGCGGCGACGTCCGAGAGGTCGAAGGATCCCTTTTCCCGGGCGAGTTGGGCGTGGAAGACCACCTGCAGGAGCAGGTCCCCGAGTTCCTCCTTCAAGTGGGCCGGATTCCGGGAGTCGATGGCCTCCAGGACCTCGTGGGCTTCCTCCAACAGGTAGGGCTTGAGACTCTTGTGGGTCTGGCGGCGGTCCCAGGGACAGCCCTTTTTCGCCCTCAACCGGGCCATCAAGGCCTCCAGGCGCCTCATTTCATCCATCTTGCGCAACCCCCGCCGATGCTCTAATAGTGGTAGGCCGTTCGCGGGCCCCCCGGACTGTATCACGGGGGACCGGCCCGCACAACCCGGGGAAAGGTCCGGCCATGCTCTCACCCTCCCTCAAGGAAAAACTCAAACGTCTCCCCTTCGTTCGCCAGGTCGAGGGGAAACTCCTGGCGGGCGGGCATTCGGGGCGCGAGGCGGAGATGGGTGCGCTCCTCGTCGCGTTCCTGGACCTCTTCCTCGTCGTTATCCTCCTGAACAGCTTCGCGTGGGGACTAATCCTCTCCTTCACGAGCAGTGCTTCCGCCTTCATGCGGGAGCATCCCGCCGAATCGGTGCTGGCCGGGTTTCTCGCCGCCATCCTGGGCGTAAGCCTGGTCTTCCGCTTCATGAAAGGCGCCGAGGACAAGCGGGCGGTGGAGGAAAGGGCCCGGCGCCGCCAGGAAATGTCCCTGGCCGGGAAGCGCGATGCGGTGAGGCGCGGAGCCATGGCCGATTTCGAGGAGGTTTTCCGGGCCGACCTGGCGCGCAAGTACCCCGACGTCCAGGTGTTGACGGTCTACCTCGTGGACACCACGCCGCGGATCCGTTTCCGCATGGCCCGTTTCGCGACGGAGCAGGGCGGGAACGTGGACGCCAACTACAAGCGGTTCCGCGAGAAGCTCTTCGCGGACGCGCTGAACCTGATCCGGACGGCCTTCGAGCTCTCCCCGAACATCCCGGCCGTCATCGTGGACGCCATCTTCAATTTCATCAGCCGGAAGGCGCAGTTCTACGACGGCGCGGTCCTGAGCGTGAAGGCCCGGCGGGACGTCTTCAACACCCTCCAACTGGACGGCACGCCGCCCTTCAAGGCCCTCGCGGCCTTCGACCTGCGTTACAACGACGGTTTGGAGGTCGAGGCCCATCCGGAGGAGGAGTCGAAGAGCGCGCGACTGCTGGAACGGCTCCGGCGCGAGATGCCCAAGAGCGAGATCCGCTACGAGAGCGCTCCGCCGCCCGCGGAGGATGGCTGGTCGGCCCCGCCCGCTCCCGTCACCTCCGCATCCCCGACCGGGTCGGATCCCGCGAAGCTCGCCCCCGATCGTTTCTCCTCCCTGGTCGTGGATCTGCTGTCAGGACATGGGTTCGACGTTCGAAAGTTGAAGAAGATCCCCGGGGGAACGTTCGAGATCCTGGCGAGACATCCCCATCCCGTCCTGGGGGGGGATTACGTGGCGTTGGCACGCCAATACCCCCCGGACGCCCAGGTCCATGCCGAGATGGTTGCGGAGTTGGATCAGCTGGTGGTGGACGAGTCCTGTCAACGGGGCCTCTATATCGTATCGGGTCTCTTCACCGAAGAGGCCAGGAACATCGCCCGCAGGATGCCCGTGACGCTCGTGGACGGCCGGATGCTGAAGGCGTTGATGCCGGGGACGGGAAACATCCCGGTCGAGGTGAATGGCGCGGGATCCGGCGGCCTCCTGCCGGGGGTGGCCCCCGACCTCGAGCACATGTCCCTCACGGCCTTCCAGGAGGCCGTGGAGGGGTGCCTGAAGGGACTCGGGTTCGAGGTGCGGAAGATCCGGAAGTTGACCGACGGAGCCATTTTCGCCCGCGTGGAGGACGCCCATCCCCTGGTCGGCGGCGAATTCGTGGTCATGGCCCGCCAGGTTCCGGCGGTCAAAGAGGTGCCGGGCGAGGTGGTCCGGGAGACGTCCCGGGTGATGGAAGCCGAGTTGTGCCGCAGAGGCATCCTGCTGGTGACCGGGAATTTCACCGGGGAAGCCCGGCTCCTGGCGCGTTCCCTGGCCGTTGAACTGGTTGACGGGAACCGTTGGATACGTTTGTTCGCGGGGCCCGAACGGTCTTCCTGATCCCCTTGACAACGACAGGAACGCAAGGTATTGAACTCTCACGAATCCTGGACCGGGGGGCCCCCTTCCAGGACAAGATCAAGAGGCCCCGCCCCAGGCGGGGCTTGACCGGAGGAAGTCCCGTGGCCCGTAAACGCCGCCCATCGCAGGACGAGGAGTCGTTCGATGACGTGACGGATCTCGAAGACGACGAGCCCAAGGTCCGGGGTAAGGCGAAGGACGACGACGAGGATGACGACGAGGATTCGGTGGGTCTCGACGAGGTCGAGGAGGACACCGATGACGAGGATGAGGCCGCCGACAGCGAAGAGGATATCGGCAAGTCGGTGGAGGATCTCGAGAAGAAACGCCTGTTCATGAGCGAGGCCGAGGAGGCCATGGAGAACCTGACCCTGGACGACATCCGGGAGGTCCTCAAGGACAACGACATGGACCCGAAAATGGCTTCCCGGCTCAAGAAACTGCTGTCCGAGGTGATCGAGGAGGGGGAAGTCGCCTCCATGGAGGAGGCCTGGGAGGAAGCCCTGGATCGCCTGGACGAGGAGCTGTAAAGGCGGGGCGGATCAGGGTCGTTCTGTATCGCGAAACGGCTTTGTTCCCGGAATCCCTGTTCCGCTGGACTCGGGAAACGGCCCTAAATAGGCCCGGATAACGATACCCTTGACCCGACGCCCCTAGGGTGCCATCCTTGTGTCATGGTTCATCTGTTGTTCCGGGAGGTTATCATGCGCAGGTTCCTTATCTTCGCGGTTTTTCTCCTTTCGGCGGGAGGTTTACTCCTCTCGGGGTGCGGCGAGAAAGTGGCGCCGACCTCCGCGATCCTTTCCTCGGCGGACGGGTATGGCCAGGGCGGCAATGACGACGGATGGGGCGATCATAACGGGGAAGCCAAGCAGATCAAGGTGAAGGTCGACTACCTCGACACTTATTTCTGGACCGCCGACGGATTGGCGGGATACTTCATCGGCATGCCGATGAAGGTGAAGGTCACCCTCACCAACGTCGGCAGCAAGGTCTTCAACACCATCAACATGAGGACCACCTTCGAGTATTCGATGACCACCTGCCAGGATCGCTGGTGGTATCCCGATCCCGTCACCGGCGAAGTCAACGTGTGCGTGGCCGAGGGACAGGCCCTCCCCGGGGATTCCCGGTGGGTGGATTACAACATCCTCCTTGAGCCCGGAAAAAGCGCGTCCTTCGAGCACGACTACCTCATCCCGATGGAGACTGTCGCCGGGAACGCGTGGGTCCATGTCGAACTCCAGCACAGCAACGAGGGGATGGAGTTCCACGACGCGAAGTTCTACGACAACCCCCGGCAGAGCCTGTTCGACCCGCCCCCGCCCACGAACTGAGGATTACCGGCGCCCCGAAGCCCGCCTCCTTCCAGGCGGGCTTTTTTTTTAAGGTGCGCGGCGAGAGCGTCGCCGGGTTCTTGGACGGCCCATCCCGGACGGGAGGGGTGTCGTCCGCGGCGTCCAGATCTTGTTGGAGAGGTCATCCTTGAGAATCATCCCCACGGTCATTTTTCTTGCGGCGTTTTCGACCGTCTCGGCCGTGCCCCTGGAAGAGGTCTATTCCCCTTTCGACAGCGGGCGGGACGAGGTCGGGGTCCGGGCCCTGGGCCTGGGCGGCGCCTTCGTCGGTCTCGCGGATGACTTGACGGCTTCGGAATGGAATCCCGCGGGGCTGGCCCAGCTCGCGGGCTTCCGCTTCCGGGCGGAGGGTTCCGTCGTCTCTTCCGCCTGCGAGGGCGATATCCACCGTTTCAAGCGGCCCTGGGACCCGGGATTCACGGTCTTGATCCCGCCGCAAATCCGCGGGGCATCGCTCCAGCCCGATTTCGCCGGCGGCGGCGTCTCCTATGGAAAGGCGCCCTGGACCTTCTTCAGCGCCATCACCTGGGCCCGGACGAAGGATGGACGTCGCGACGAGATCTTCCTGGATCCGGTGAGCGGGGTCGAGACGGGGATCCGGCAGTCGGGCGGGATCTATCATCTCACGGCTTCGCACGCCGTCGGATGGCGGGAACGATGGCATGCGGGCATCGCGATCCACGGGATTCCCCTAGGCGCCCTGGAGGGTGTCTTTACCGAGGCGGGGAACCCCGACGTGCCCTATGCGAAGATCTTCGGCGGAGAACCCGCGATGGATGCGGGCCTCCTGGCCCGGCCGTTCGGGGGCGCTCTCGAGGGGCTCCGGATCGGGGCCGCCTTCCACGGGCCGCAGAGGATGACCTTCAACTATTCGGATGCGTGGGTCGCGGATTTCGACGCGGATTACCGCCATCCTTCCCGCTGGGCCGCCGGCGCGAGCCATCGATGGAAGGCCTGGACGGCCTCCTTCCAGTTGGAAAAGGATTACGGCCACGAGCTGGAAAGCGTTCGCAAAAGCACGTACTCGGGATCCTTCCCCTCGATGCCCTTTCCCATCCGGTATTTCGACACGGTCAACAGGAGGTTCGGCATCGAATGGGCATCCCGCTCGCGGCCGGGGTTTCCCGGGTCCCTTGCCCTTCGCGCGGGAGCTGCGACCCGGAACCGGGGATACGAGTTGAGACCGGAAAGTTTCCTGGAGGAGGATCGTGCCTTGCTGGCTTCCTTTGGAAGGCCCCGGGGTTCCATGCTAACATGGGGACTCTCGGCGGGGTTCTCCCGGTGGGTCGTCGACTTGTCGGGACGGCACGAGACGTCGCGTTACGAGCGCCGAACCCGCGTCTTCCGGCTGGGTTTCGGCGCGGGAGTGCGGCTCTGACGGGATCGGGTGGTCCGGGGATGTCCGGGCCCCGGCGATCGCCGTTCCGACCAAATCGGGGATGGAGATGATATGCGCGGGCACCTCAAGGCGTTGAGGGAACTGTTCACCCGGCCGTGGCTTTTTCTCGGGGAAGCGTTCCTCGAACCGGACCTGCGGAAGGGTTCCCGCTTCGCGATGCGCAACGGCGTCCTCTTGGCGGCGGGACTGTCGATCGTCGAGGCGGTCCGGGAGGCCGCCTTTTCCTGGACGCTCGCGGCCGTGACCCTGGTCCTTTTCCTCGCCCTTCCCCCGGCCTTCCTGGGGGCATCGGCCCTCTGGGCCCTCCTGGTTCGCTCCGCGGGCAGTCTCCTGTCGGAATCCGTGCCGTTCCGGACGGCCTTCCTGGCTTCGGCCTATTCCACCGCCGGTCTCCTGCCGCTCGTCTTCGACGCACCGCTGGCCTGGCTGGCCCTCGGGGCGATCCCCCTGCAAGTGATTGGGATGGAAAGGGGCATGTCCTGTTCCCGGGTGAGGTCGTCGGTCTTCGTGCTTTTCCCGTTCTCCCTGGTCGCCCTGTTCCTTCTCTTCTTCACCTTCCTTTTCGAGGTGTTCTGATGCCGCGAAAGAAGACCGCTCGCAAACCGGTCCCCGTCCCGGCCCTGCCGGAAATGGCGGCTTCCCCGGTGTCGGATCCGATCGCCGCGGCCGATCCCGTGGTCTTTCATCGCTGGGGTTGGTACCTCCTCGCCCTCCTGGTTCCGCTCGGCGGCATCTTTGCCGGACTGTTCCTCTACGATGCGGCGGACGATTCGGCGCGGCGGGTGGGGCGGAACTGCCTCCTCATCTCCTTCGTGCTCTGGGTCATCCTGCCGATCATCGTCGCCGTCTCCGTGCTCCTGCTGGGATTCTTCACCGTGGTCAGCTGGCTGGCCCAGGTGGCTCCCGCCTATTGACCGCCCGGGACGAAGGGAACTCCTTGAACGTGCCCCGAAGAAAGGATCCCGCCCCGCGGGTGGCCGTCGTATCCCTCGGGTGCCCGAAGAACCTCGTGGATTCCGAGGTGATGCTCGGCATCCTCGCGAAACGGGGCTGTTTGCCGGTGCCCGACCCTTCGAAGGCCGACATCCTCATCGTCAACACCTGCGGTTTCATCGAGGAAGCCAAGGCGGAATCCATCGAAGCCATCCTCGATGCGGCCCGCCTGAAAAAGCGGGGGCGTCGCCCCAAGCTGGTGGTGACGGGATGCCTCGCGCAGAGGTACGGGGGCGAGCTGGCCCGGGAATTCCCCGAGATCGACGTGCTCGCAGGGATCGACGACGTGGGACGCATCGCCGACCTGCTGGAGGACGGCGCACCGCCGCCGGGGTCTTTCCCGCTCCCTCGGTCCCTGGCGGACGCGCGGGCGCCGCGCCGGCTCCTGGGGCCTCCGTATTCGGCCTTCCTCAAGATCTCGGAGGGTTGCGACATGCGTTGCGCCTTCTGCGCCATCCCGGCCATCCGGGGGCGCTTCCGGAGCCGCCCGATCGAGGATGTCGTGAAGGAGGCCCGTCATCTGGCCGGGGACGGGGTGAGGGAACTGAACCTGGTGGCCCAGGACACCAGCGGGTACGGAAGGGACCTTTACGGCAAGCCGCGCCTGGTCGATCTCCTGCGGCGGCTGTCGGGGGTGGAAGGACTGGAATGGGTGAGGATCCACTACCTGGACCCCGCCCGCGTCACGATGGACCTGGTTCGGGCCGTTGCGGACCTTCCCCGGGTCTGTCCCTATTTCGACGTGCCGCTCCAGCACGTGAACGCCAGGGTCCTCCGGTCCATGAATCGGGTTGGAAACCGGGCTGTTTTTGAGAGAATGATACGCGGCATCCGCGACGTCTCCCCCGAGGCCGCCTTGCGGACGACCTTCATCGTGGGTTATCCCGGGGAGACCGAGGCCGAGTTCGGGGAACTGCTTGAATTCGTGGCGGAAGCCCGGTTCGACCACGCGGGGTTCTTCGCTTATTCCCGCGAGGAAGGGACCGCCGCGGCGGATCTTCCCGGCCAATGGGACGAGCCGGTCCGGATCGAGCGACTGAACCGGGCCAACCGGGTCCAGGAGGCGGTCGCTCCCGCCGCGCACGAGCGGTGGCTGGGCGCCGTCCGCCGCATGGTGGTGGAGGGCGTTTCGGGCGGGAAGACCTGGGGGCGCGTCGATCTCCAGGCCCCCGAGGTGGATGGCGTGACCTGGCTTGAGGGCGCCCGGGGGCCCGCAAAGGGGACCTGGATCGACGTGGAAGTGACCGATTTGGCAGGGCCGGATCTCATCGGCAGGAGGAAAGGGAAAGCATGACGCCGCCCCACACCACGCCGCGTCCCGGGGACGCCTGGAACGTCGCCAATCTCGTGACCTATTCCAGGATCGTCGTGACGCCCTTCTTCCTGATCCTCATCTTCCGCCCGGAAGTCTGGGCCAAGTGGACGGGCGGGATCCTCTTCGCGTGGGGCGCTTACAGCGACTATCTGGACGGCTACCTCGCGCGCCGCTATCACCTGCGGACCGACGTGGGGGCGCTTGTCGATCCCCTGGCGGACAAGATCCTCTTCCTTTCCGCCATGCTGGCCTTCGTGCAGATGCAGTTGGCCCCGGCGTGGATGGTGGCGGTCATCCTGGCGCGGGAGTTCCTCATCACGGGCCT
>CAZGWJ010000052.1:0-18352 GCA_964529445.1 uncultured bacterium | reverse complement strand
GATAATGCCCCGGGGGATCGGAATATCGCACTCATTAGCGATCAAACGTTTGTCTTAAGTGCCGCCAATTGGCTCGCCGAACCTTCATTTATCCGACCGTTGTCGTTTGGTGCGTTTCCAATAACAATTCTGGACGAACACACAATTGATTCAAGCATCGCCGCATATATTTCCTATTGCCCAGGTGCAGATTTGGTCACAACGACCACCTACACAGCCACTTTCACACAGACACCTTCAGCAACCCCCACCGCAACATCAACCATCACCGCGACTCCCACACCAACCGGTTCCATCACCAATACATCAACACCCTGCTATTGCGCGACATACACGCCAACCCCCACTTTCACCGAAACCGACAACCAATTGCGCATTTTCGTAAACTATACAGGCGCGCACAACGCCAGTATGGAATCACCCATTCGGATCTTCGCTTCCAATCAATGTCTCGACTCATCATACCCACCGACAAAATACTTCGGCGGTAACAGTATTAACTCCAACAATGGATGGGTGACATTTTCCGGAATACCCACAGGCTTTCTCAGCTCTCGTGTAACTTCCTACATTGTTTTTGACCCATTTCGTGGTTTTAACATATTTAGCTCCGCAAGCGTAGGTACTTACTATGCAAACTACAACGACACAGGCGGGCAATATCCTTCATATGTAACGCTCGGAGGTGATCAAGCAATCACATTCGGTTTTGATGACGCCGCATATCAATTTATGGGCTTGTCTGGAAATTTCACGTATGCCGGAAAAGGCGTCGTGAATTGTAATTATCCATTGATTTTCAAAACGATTAATTACCCCGCTTACTTTATGCCGAATGATTTCCAATGCACCCCGAAAGGAACCTATAACCTTGTGGACTTGAATGAATTCACAAACCCACTTGGAGTCTTGGTATTTCATGACCGAGATGGAGATTCGGGTTCAGCCTGTGGGAATGGGTTCAATCCAGAGGTGGGCCCCGAACCAGGAGATCCCTGCCTCCAACTTCCCGCCACATTCATGACAAGCACCGGTCCGCAACCCGGTTTGGACATCGTCCTGCACGACGAAGACCGGTGCGGGAACTGACCTATCCGAAGGACTGGCGGTACCTTCCTGGATGCGTCAGGGGGTACGGTGGATTCCTCGGTTTCGAACACCCAATCGCTCTGTCATAACCTGACAACCCAACTCCATACCACTCCCTTCCCGGGGGAGTGCGGATTTCAATAGGTGAAAGTCACCGACTTGTCGAGCCGGAACTCGTCGATATAGCCGGGGTCGGATTGCATGAAAAGCGAGACCTCCTGCCCGTACAACGCATCCAGTTTCCCATAGAGGGAATGGGACTGATGCGCCGAGAAATGAACGGTCACGGACTCCCCCACCCCTCGCATGCGGATGTGCGGAAACACGTCGTACTGGGACCATTCCGGACTGCTCGAGTAACCCGTGAACGTGCACTGGTATCCCCAGAACCGGATGAGGCTGGAGACGGGACCGGTCGCCGTTCCTGTCATGACGATGTCGTAAACGCTCAGGTAGTAACCATCCCCGTCCGGCCCCGTCCGGCTGGACAGGGAAGCCGTCACGTTGAAATCGCAATGCATGATGTTGACCGTCGCCGGTTCGCAGGCCTGGTGCCCTGCGGCATCCCGCACACACAACGTGAAGACGTAACTCCCCGCCGTGGTAGGAGTGCCGTCCAGGTTGCCACTGTTGTCGGTCGCGAGTGACAGGCCCGGGGGCGTGGGTTGCGGCGTCGGGACGTAGTAGGTGACCGGCAGGGTGGCCCCGATCACCATCCCCATGAACGAGACGGGACCGGGCCTCCCCACCAGGCCCGCCTGATAGAGGGGGAGCATGATGACACCGAAGGGAAAGGGGGTCGGAGTAGGCGTGAACGTCGGAATCGGCCCTCCGGGGGTCGGGGTCCGGGTCGGAGAAAACGTCCGGGTGGGAGTCGACAGAGGGGTGCAGGGTGAGGCGACATCCTGGGCCAGAAGGTCCCCCGCGTAGATGTAATCCACAAGCCCCGCATTGACGATCGACACGCTTCGAGCCGTGACCTCGGTCTGGAGGACCGCCCCGCTGCAGTCGATGGCCGTCGCGGGAACGGCGAACCCCGAGGCGACATCATCCCCCGGCGACTGATAGACCTGGCTCATGGCCGAATCGTAGACCCGGACGATGTCGTTGTTACCTTCCAATTGCCAATAGGAATGAAGGCCGTCCAGGGCGTGCGTGATGTTCCCGGCCGCCGTCACCACCCCCGTAGCGGTCCCGGCAGACGTTTGCGTGATGAAGGTATAGACCACCCCCGGCTGGTAGACCACGTCCGTGTCGTTCCAATACTGCGCATAGACCAGCGAATCGAGCTCCGTCGTTCCGGAATACCCGAGGATGACCGTCGTTCCGTTAGAACCGATCATCGTGACCGCCGCGGTCGCATCGGGTGAACCGTTCACCCTCAAGTACAACATCGCCTCCTCACCGAAGGAACCGTCTGAATCAACGAGGTCCATCCGGGCGACATAGGCCATGTGCCAGACGATGGCCCGGGTGGGCGTGGCGGTGAACGAAGGCGTGAAGGTCCGGGTCGGGGTGGGCGTATAGGTGTCGGTGGAGGTATAGGTCTCCGTGGGGCTGTACGTCGGCGTCGGGGTGTAGGTTTCGGTCGGGCTGTAGGTGGCCGTGTCGGTGCAGGTGAAGGGCGAGCAATAATCCCAGCTGGTGGTCGGGGTGAACGTGGCGGTCGGGGAATAGGTGAAGGTCGGCGTGTAGGAAACGGTTCCCGTGTAGGTTGGCGTACCGGGGATCCCGGTCGGGGTGGCCGTCGCGGCCGGGGCAGGCGGAGGGGCGCTCCCGCCCGGTGAAGTGGGACTGTTCCCCGACTTGCAGGCCAGGGGGAGGAGGACGAGAACCACCCCCATCAGGACCAGGAGGACCCTTCTCGACATGCTTCACCACCGACGATGATTTTTCTTTATGCTTGCCCTCAATATACACCCGCCGGACGGCCTACGGTTGCATTGAAATCAACGATAAATGAAGCCATTACCGGGCATCCGGGAATTCGACAACGGCTGAACTCGATGCTACAAACTTGCATCCCGGACTGGACATCGTCCTGCACAATGAGAACCGCGGCAGGAACTGAACCCCTCACCCTGCCCTCTCCCCCAAGGGGCGAGGGAGGATCATACAACGAACCCCATATCACAGATTGGGATCCTTTCGGTCGCAAGACGCCGCGATCGCGGCGCTCCCTCGGGATGACAAGCAGCCGAACAACCTGAGATTGCCACGTCGATGGATGCCCCTATCGGGGCATCACCTCGCAATGACAGATAACAACATTGACGATCAGGAAGGATCGCGGCGGGAGCGAAGGAAGGTCCAGGCCAGAAGGACGGCGCCGGACACGAAGAGGAAAGTCGATATGGCCTGGGAATGCGAGACGAAGAAGCCCACCATCGGGGACCCCGGCTCATAGCGCCAGATCTCCATGTTGAACCGGAGGACGCCGTAAAGAATGCCGTAGCCGGCCAGCGTCATCCAGGGGAACCGGAGGATCCACCGACGGAGCGAGAACAGGATCAGGCAGATGACGAGGTTCCCCGCCGCCTCCCACAACTGGGTGGGATAGTGCGGCAGTCCGTCCAGGTTCGGGAAGACCATCCCGTGGGCGGGATCGCACACGCGCCCGTAACAGCAACCCGAGGAGAAACACCCCACCCGCCCGAATGCGTGCCCCAACGCCAGCCAGGTGATGATCAGGTCATAGGAAAGTGCCAAAGGCCACTTCTCGTGCCGGAACCAGAGGATGCTGGTGACGACCGCCAACAGGAAACCGCCGTAGAACACCAGCCCCCCGTCCCAGAGATAGAGGATGCTCACCGGATCGTCCCGGAACTGCCCCCAATACTCGATGACGTACCAGATCCGCCCCCCCACGACGCCGGCCGGGATCAGCAGGGTGAAGAGATCGAGGACCTTCTGGAGCGCCTGCTCGGGGGTGAGCCCGACCCGGGGCGCGATGTAGCGTTTCACGTCGAGCTGATACAGGAACCCGGCCACGAGGAAACCCAGGGCCATCAGGAAACCGTAGGTGTGGATCTTCAGGGGCCCGATCTGGAGCAAGACGGGCATCATGGGAGCACCAACAAAAGTGAGGAGTTTCGGGTAACCATTTTCTCTTTTCTATTACCCATCTTCGATTTGCCTCAGGCTACGCATCCTGCGGCTTGCGGAACTTGTCCAGCAGGTATTCCAGCACCAGGAGCGAAATGCCGATGGTGATGCAAGAATCGGCCACGTTGAAGACCGGGAACTGGATGAACTTAACCTCCAGGAAGTCGATGACCTTCCCGTAGAGGAGGCGGTCCACGAAATTCCCCAAAGCCCCTCCCCAGACGAGGCCCAGGGAAACGCGGGCGAAACCCTTTTCCGGCGGGATGAGCCGGTGGTACGCATACACCATGAACCCCGCCGCCACGGTCACCGCCACGAAGAAGGGGATTCGGACGATGCCCTCCATGTCCGACATGAACCCGAACGCCGCCCCGGGGTTGTGAATGTAGGTCAGGTTCAGCCATCCCTGCCACACGACACGGGATTCGTTGAGGATGAAAGACTTCGACACGATGAACTTCGTGATCTGGTCCAGCGCCACCACGAGCAAGGAGATCCCCAGGAGGACCATCAGGCGCCCTTCCCCCGTGCGAGGTCCCGGACGACGGGTCCGCACCGGTGGCAAAGATCCGGGTACTCCGGCACCGCCCCGAGCGAGGGATAGTAGTTCCAGCAACGGGCGCATTTGAGCCCGTCGGTCTTGCGTGCCACGATGAAAAGACCCTTCACCTTCTCGCCCGCGTAGGCTTCCGTGGGGCACGGACCCGATTTCAACGTCACCTTCGAAACCAAAAAAACGGAGGATAAGCCCTCCTGCCTGGATTCCAACAGCATTCGGAGCGTCTCGCTCTCGACATAGAGGTCCACCTCCGCCTGGAGGGAGCTTCCGATCACCTTGGTCTGGCGCAGGCTCTCCAGGGCCTTGGAAACGTCCTCCTTGACGTCGAAAACGCGGTTCCAGGCGTCCAGGTCGCGCGCCTCCTCCTCCGCGGGTTCCACACCCACGACAGGCCAATCGGCGAGAAAGACGCTTCGTTCCCCCCGGAGCGTGGCAGGCATCGCCTGCCAGACCTCCTCGGCCGTGAAGGAAAGAACGGGAGCGACACCGACCACCAGGGCCTTCAGGATGCGGGCCAGGACCGTCTGGGCGCTGCGGCGATCGCGGGATGCCGTGGGAGCCGTGTAGAGGCGGTCCTTGAGTATGTCGAAGTACCGCGAGGAAAGAGTGACCGCACAGAACGAGTCGGTCGCATGAAAGACGCGCGTGAAATCATATTCTTCGTAGGCCCGAGTCACGGTCGAAAGCCAGCGGTCGGTTTCCGCCAGGGCCCAGCGTTCCAGCGGGAGGATCTCGGGATCCTTCACGGCGTCGCGCGTCGGATCGAAATCGGAAAGGTTGCCCAGCATGAAGCGGAAGGTGTTCCGGACCCTCCGATAGGCCTCGCTCATGCGTTCGATCATCTCGGACCCGATTCGGACATCCTCCTTGTAATCCTGCGCGGCCACCCAGAGCCGCAGAACGTCGGCTCCCCATTTCCCCGCTATTTCCAGGGGATCGATGACGTTACCCGCGCTCTTGTGCATGGCATGGCCCTTGGCATCAAGAAGGAAGCCGTGGGTCAGGACCTGTCGATAGGGGGCCTCCCCGCGAGTCGCCATCGAGGTCCATAGGGCCGACTGGAACCAGCCTCGGTGCTGGTCGGAACCCTCCAGGTACAGGTCCGCGGGACGCCGCTGTTCCTTCCGGGTCTCCAGGACGGCCATGTGGGAGACCCCCGACTCGAACCACACGTCGATGATGTCCTCCTCCTTATGGAAGGCTGTGGAACCGCATCGGCAACTCGTTCCGGGGGGCAGGATGTCGGCGTTCTCCTTCCGGAACCACCCGTCGATGCCCTCCTGGCGGACCAGGGCGGCGATCTGGGCGTTGACCTTCCCGTCCACGAGCACGGCATGGCACTGGGAACAGGTGAATGCCGCGATGGGAACGCCCCAGGAACGCTGGCGGGAGATGCACCAGTCCACCCGGGCGGCCACCATGTTCGTGATGCGTTCCTCGCCCCAGGACGGGATCCACTTCACGTCCCGGACGGCCTCGAGGGCCCTTTTCCTCAGGTCCTGGTGGTCGATGTCGATGAACCACTGGGTCGTGGCCCGGAAGATGACGGGGTTCTTGGAACGCCAGCAATGGGGATAGCTGTGCCGGATCCGCTCGACGGCCAGGAGTCGTCCGCTTTCCCTCAGCTTCTCCACCACTTTCTCGTTGGCGTCGAAGACGTTCATCCCCTTCCACTCGGGAACCCTCTCGTCAAAACAACCGGCCTCGTCCACGGGGGAATAGATCTCCAGCCCGTAACGGAGCCCAATCTCGTAGTCCTCGCGGCCATGGCCCGGCGCCGTGTGCACACAACCCGTGCCGGCGTCGGCCGTCACGTGCTCGCCCACCATCACGAGGGAATCCTTTTCCAGGAAGGCATGGCGGCAGACCGCCCGGTCCAGCGCCCGGCCCTCGACCTCCTCAACGACCGTGAAGTCCTTCCATCCGCAGAGTCCAGCCGTGGCGTTCAAAAGATCCTTGGCGAGAAGATAATGCGAATCTCCCACCTTCACCGTGACATAGTGGAAGCCCGGATGAAGGGAGATGCCCAGGTTGGCGGGTAGCGTCCAGGGCGTCGTGGTCCAGATCAGGATGAAGAGTCGCTCGCGGGGCGTTTTCGGCAGGACTCCTGCCGGGAGGGACTTCACCGGGAAGGCTACCGTGACGGAAGTCGACTCGTGGTCGGCGTACTCCACTTCCGCCTCGGCAAGGGCCGTTCGGCACAAGGGGCACCAGAGGATGGGACGCATGCCACGGGTGATGTACCCCTCCTTCAGCATGTGATGGAAGGCCTCGACGATCTTGGATTCGTACTCGGAAGACATCGTGAGATAGGGATTCGACCACTCGCCCGCCACGCCCAGGCGCTTGAACTGTTCGCGCTGCCGGTCGACGAACTTGAGGGCATACTCGCGGCAGGCGCTGCGGATGTCCACCTTGGACATGCTGCGGGCCTTTGCGCCCAGATCACCCATCACGCGGTGCTCGATCGGCATGCCGTGGCAGTCCCAACCCGGCACGTAGGGCGCGTCGAATCCCGCGAGGCCCTTGTACTTGACGATGACGTCCTTCAGGACCTTGTTGAGCAGGTGACCCATGTGGATGTCGCCGTTGGCGAAGGGGGGGCCGTCGTGGAGGATGAACTTCGGTCGCCCCTCGCCCTTGCGACGCAACTCCCGGTAGAGATCCATCCCCTCCCAGAACCGCACCCGTTCGGGTTCAGTCGTGGGCAGGTTGGCCTTCATCGGGAAGGAGGTCTGCGTGATGTTGAGGGTGGATTTGTAATCAGCCATGGAAGGAAGGACCCCTTCGAAAATTGGCAAGGAGTTTACCAGATGGGCCGGGAAACGACAAGAAAGGGGGCGGTCATCGACCCGGTCATCCGCTTGGACGGAGGACCGGAAAGCCGCATCATCGGGCGGGGTCCGTCACCTTCAGGAGACTGTTGGCGCCGCCCAGGGTGTGCGGGGTGCGCTCGGGATTGGCCGGATCGTTGACCCACTCGTGTCCATCCAGGACGAACTTGTACTGATAGATCCCCGGGTTGAGCGAAATGATGAATTGCCAGGATCCATCCGGCTGCAACTGCATGGGGTCGGTATCCTTGTCCCAGTTGTTGAAGGATCCCACCAGCGACACGCCCTGCACGGGGCGATACGGACGATAGCAGAGCTTCACCTTGTTCGGCGGATCATAGGCCACCACGCGATTACGACCGGCTCGCTTGGCCGCATAGAGGCTCTCGTCGGCCCGCTTGATGAGTTCCGAGGAGGACGCCGCATCCACGGGATAGGTGGCCACCCCGGCCGAAAGGGTCAGGCGACCCGATGGTTGGCTCGCCATGTGGGGGAAATCGGTGGTCTCCGTCCTCCGACGGATGCGCTCCGCCAGGTCGAAAGCCTCCTTGCGCGAGGATTCCGGCAGGATGACGGCCATCTCCTCGCCCCCATAGCGGGCCACCACGTCCAATTCCCCGGCCTCCTCGCGCAGGATGCGCGCGATGCGCTTCAGGACGTCGTTGCCGGCCGGGTGCCCGTTCGTATCGTTGTATTGCTTGAAATGGTCGATGTCGAAGAGGATGAGCGACAGCAACCGGTGGGTCCGCGTCGCGCGGGCCCGCTCCTCCCGGAGACGGTCGCGAAAATAGCCGAAGTTGTAGAGTCCCGTCAATTGGTCCGTGATGGCCACCTGCAAGGTTCGCTCGTAAAGAAGCGCGTACTCGATGGCCAACACATCCTGCTGGAATCCTTCCCCCTCCCGGGCCCTCATGTCGCTCTCGAAGAAGACCAGCCCCAGCCGGTTCAACAACAGGGACAACTGGTTCAAGGCGTAGGAGAAGGACTCCCTCTTGCCCGCCTGTTCCGGCGCCTCCGACTCCACGGCCTCCCGGAACACCGAGTCCAGGATGTCCTTCATCGAGAAGAGGATGAACGCCATGTCGGTGGTGCCGATGGAATGCTTGTCCTGGAGCGCCCTCAGGTGTTCCAGGATGGGGGCGATCTGCGTGTCGACGGCCTGTTCCGGGCTTCCCGGCTTTTCCACCAACCCCACCAGGTCCACCAGCAATCCGCTCACTTCGGCGAACACCTGGTCGTCGCGGAGGAACCGGCCCATCCGCTCGGCGATACCGGCCACGGACGTCCGCCAATAGTCGCGCAGGAGATTCTCCTTGCCGCGGATCGAGTCGGATATGGAAAGACGGGAGTGGTCAGCCAAATGCGGCCTCGCAGGTCGGGGGTAGGAATGTCCCGAGATGGGAATCAGGGTTTTTCCAGGATGACGCGGTAGAGTTCCAGGTACTTCCTCGCCGAGGCGTCCCAGGAGAAATCCCCGGACATGCCGCGTTGAACGAGGGCTTTCCAGACCTTCGGCTGGCCGTAGGCCTCCGCGGCGCGCCGGAGGGTGCCCAGGAGGGCCGAACCGCTGTATTCCTCGAAGACAAAACCGTTGCCGGTCTTCCCGTCCGCCGAAAGATCCTCGATGGTGTCCGCCAGCCCGCCCGTCTTGCGAACCACGGGAACGGTCCCGTACTTCAGCGCGATGAGCTGGCCCAGGCCGCAGGGTTCGAACCGCGAGGGCATGACGAAGACGTCGCTTCCCGCGTAGATGAGCTTGGCCAACCGATTGTCGAACTTGAGGTTCACGCCCAGCTTGTCGGGGAAACGGGACCTCATCCCTTCCAGCATGTAGTGGTATCTCTGGTCGCCGGTCCCGAGGACCACGAAGCGCACGTCCATGGAAAGGAACGGCTCGATGATCTCGGCGATGAGGTCCAGCCCCTTCTGGTCCGATAGACGGGACACGATGCCGAAGACCGGCACGCCCTCCCGATAGGGGAGTCCCTGGCCTGTGAGAAGGAGCTTCTTGGATTCCTCCTTCTTCGGGATCGTGTGGATCGTGTAGCGGGCCGGGATATCCTTGTCGGTCGCCGGGTCCCATTCCTCGTAATCCAGGCCGTTCACGATGCCGTAGAGATCGTCACCCCGGTCGCTCAACACGCCGTTCATGCCATTCCCCATCTCGGGGGTCTGGATCTCGTGGGCATAGGCATCCGAAACAGTGGAAAGAGCGTCCGAGTAGACCAGACCCGACTTCAGGTAATTGACCTGATCGTAGAATTCGAGACCGTTCGCATGGAAATCCTCCCAGCCGATGCCGGTCATCGGAAGGACCCACTTGGGAAAGAGTCCCTGGTAGGCCAGGTTGTGGATGGTGAAGAGTGTGCGGACATGCCCGAAGCGGTCCCGAAGGACCTCGTTGTCGCGATAGAAACGGCGCAGATAGAGCGGCAGGAGGCCGGTCTGCCAATCGTTGCAATGGATGATGTCAGGGATCCAACCCGTCTTCAGGAGCATCTCCAGGACGGCCTTGGAGAAGAAGGCGAAACGCTCGGCGTTGTCGCCGTAGTCCCCCTCGGAGGTCCCGTACAACTGGTCCCGGTCGAAATAGCGTGGATTGTGGATGAACCAGGCCTTCGCCCGCCCGTTGGCGGTCGAACCTTCAAGAACATCGCCATAGACCTCACCCATCCCCATCGGTACGGCCAAGCGGGACAGGCGGGTCTTCAGACCCCACTTGCCCTCGGGGATGCATTGATACTTCGGCATGGCGAGGGCCACTTCGACATGGGGATCCTGGTGGAGAAGGGCCTTCGGCAACGCTCCAGCCACATCGGCCAACCCCCCCGTTTTCGCGAAGGGAAGCGCCTCGGATGCGACAATCAGGACCTTCAGTTTTTTCCGGTTATGATTCGGCATGATTCCCTTTTTCGCGGTCCCCGCCCTGGAAGCGCGGGCATTATTCAGGCCTCCCGGGATCCTGTCAAGTTGTCCCCGGTCCATCAGGTTACTTGCGCAAATCCCATGAATTTTCCGCGTCCCCAGCCGACAGACGACGCTTGGCCGAAAGTTCCGAAATAAGCAGTTCGCGGATCGAAGCGCCCTTTTCGGGGCCCGGCTTCAGGCTCTTCAGGATCGCGTAACCATCCCCGCCATCGGCGAGATAGTCGTTCATGGCCACGCGGTACGTCCCTTTCGGATCCAAGGGTTCACCGCCCACGAAAACCTGCAGGGTGCCGTCCTTCTCCTTCACCTTGATGCCCGCCAATTGCAGGAAGGCGCCCGAATCCCTCTTCTCGCGGGAACGTTGCAGGACCTGGGCCAGGACGGAACCCTTCATCTCGCGGACCACCCACTCGTCGTCGAAGGGAATGAGCTCGAAGATCGTCCCGCGGGTCACGGGACCCTCCTTCACGTCGGCGCGGAAGGTGCCGCTGTTGAGGAAGGCCGCTTCGGCCTGGGCGGCCTTTCGCATGGCTTCGGCGGTGCACCATCCCCATGTCCCCTCGCGATCCCAGACGCGGGGGATGTCGGAAGAAGCCGTGGCGACGATTTCCTCCATCTTCGCGAGATCGACCTTTTCGGCGTACTTCTGCAGGAGTTCCTCCATCGCCGGGTCTGGAACGACGGAATCGTCCACCGGGAGGAGACGGTAGGAGTACCTCACCACCCGATAGCCATCCTTCTTGTTGCCGTCGACGACGAGATCCAAGCGGCCCAGGAACTCGCCCCGATGACCGGCATGGCAGACGAGGGGACCTGCCGGCGCGCCGCCCTTCCCCAGGATCACTTCCGGCTCCCGGAGGACCTTATGGTCATGGCCGCCGATGATGACGTGAAGAAAAGGGTCCAGTTTGGCGAGCTTCCGATCCTCCTCCAAGCCCAGGTGGGAAAGCACGATGAAGACCGAGGATTCCTTCTTGAGAAGCGTGCGCATCCCCTTGACAGTCGCGCTCGGAGGATTGAACACGATGCCCCTCGTGTTCCCCTTGGCGGTCAGGTTGGGCGTATCGGGATTCGAAAGGCCGATAATGCCGACCCGCAGACCGGCGTTCTTGAACACGTAGGCCCGCACGAAATTCTGGGAGGTACTGCGGTCCACGGTGTTGGTGGAAACCCATGGCATTCGGAAATCGCGGGAAGCGCGCCGGATGCCCTCCTTGCCGTAATCAAAATCGTGATTCCCGATGAGGACAGCGTCATATCCCATCAGCCGGTACGCCGCGCAGTCCGCCTCGCCCCGGGTCAGGCCCGACAAGGCGGTGCCCGTGAAGACATCACCCGCGTCGAGGAGCACGACACGAGCGGCCCCCACCTCCTCGCGAACCTGCCGGATCAACGTGAGGCGGCGGGCCACGCCACCTTTCCCGTCGCGGTCGGGAAGAAGCTGGCCGTGGTGGTCGGATGTGAACAGGAGGGTGAGCGGGAACTCCCTCGCGGAAAGCCCGGCGGGGAGCGACAGGAGAAGCAGAAGGGCTAGGATGCGTTTCGTTGTTTTCAAGAAAACCCCCCGGCCATAAAAAAAGCCGCCCCGGCCAGGTGCGGCGTGTCGCAAGACGGCCGGAACGGGTCAGAATTCGCTGATGGCATCCTGTTCGGTCTTCAGGATATGGAAGAGTCCCGGCAGTTCCAGCAGGTCGAACACTTTGTAGATCTCCGGAGAAACGTTGGATATCTTGATGTCACCCCGGTTCTTGCGCACATCCTTGATGATGCTCATCAAAACGCCGAAGCCCGCGCTGGAGATATAGGTGAGCTTCTTCATGTTCAGTACGATCTTGTACATCTTCTTTTTGAAGAGGTCCTGCAGGACGACCTCGAAGTCGGAAACGGTGTTGATGTCGAGAACGCCCTCGATATCCACGACGGTCACCGAAGTGTTCGTCATGGCTTGTCGAGTCGCGATGACCAATCGGTCCATGGATAACCTCGCTCAGCCTAGCGGGATGAGGGCTTCCGCAAACATCCGGGAATCGAAGGGGATCAGATCCTCAGGACCCTCACCCAAACCCACGTAACGGATCCGGAGGCCGACCTCATCGACCAGGGCCACAGCCACCCCGCCCTTGGCGGTCCCATCCATTTTCGTCAGCACAAGGCCTGTCAATCCGACGGCTTCGTGGAACTCCTTCGCCTGGGACAGGGCGTTCTGTCCCGTTCCAGCATCCAGCACGAGCCACCGTTCCTTGGGGAAGTCCGGAGCGGCCTTGTCGGCCGACCGCATGATCTTCCTCAACTCCTCCATCAGGTTCGCCCGGGTGTGGAGTCGACCGGCGGTATCGATAAGGATCCTCTGGAATCCCTGGGATACCCCGGATTTTAACGCATCAAAAACAACCGCCGAAGGCGCGGCATCAGGCCCACCGCGGATCAGCCTTACTTTAGCACGTTTGGACCACTCCGTCAGCTGTTCTTCGGCCGCGGCCCTGAACGTATCCCCCGCCGTCAATAACACCCTCCGCCCCTCCCCGGCCCACAAAGCGGCCAGTTTACCGGCGGTCGTGGTCTTCCCCGCCCCGTTCACACCGACCAGAAAGACGGCCGTGAATTCTGGAAGGTCGGCAGGAGAGGAGGTGGCCTGATCCAGCTTTGCCTGTATGGATTCTCGCAAGGCCAACCGGACCCGGTCGGCATCCGGCGTCTTTCCGGGCTGAATCCTTCCCTTCAGGTCCTCCAGAAGGAACCGGGCGGTCCGAACGCCGACATCGGCCAAGATGAGCTGTTCCTCGAGTTGGACGAGGGTCGCGGGGGAAAGTTCCGCGCCGGGGACCAGGATCTTCCCGAGGCCTTGCGTGAAACGCTCCGCGGATTTCCGCAATCCGGCCTTGAACTTGTCAAACAATCCCATCGTCATCCTCTTGGCACGAGGTTGCACATCCCTGGAAGTCGGTTCGGCACGACAGGAGAACCCGAAACGGAAAAACGGACCTGGGACTCTTCGGATTGGATGGTCAGGAGGGGGATGAGGGCTCGGAAAGGGCTTCGACGACGGTTTCGGCGACAGCCGTATCGGCGGCTTCGACCTCCTCGCGACCACCCTCCTTGAACCGGGCCGAGATGATCTTGGAGACGCCCGATTCCTCCATGGTGACGCCGTACATCACATCGCCGGCCTCCATGGTGATCTTGTTGTGGGTGATGATGAAGAACTGGGTCTTCCCGGAGAACTCCTTCAGGAGGTGGGTGAAGCGGACGACGTTGACATCGTCGAGAGGCGCATCGATCTCATCCATCAGGCAGAAGGGCGACGGCTTGACCATGAAAAGGGCGAACATCAGGGCGATGGCGGTCAGGGCTTTCTCCCCTCCCGAGAGCAGGGACACCGAAGAGAGGCGCTTTCCCGGAGGTCGGGCCACGATCTCCACGCCCGAATCCAGGATATCCCCCTCGTCGATCAGGATGAGCTCGGCCCGGCCGCCCTCGAAAAGCCGCTGAAAAATGTCCTTGAAGTGATCCTGGACCTGGGCGAAGGTCGCGGTGAAAAGCTCCTTCGAGGTGAGGTTGATCTTCTGGATGGCCTTCTCGAGATCCTCCTTGGCGCGGGTCAAGTCCTCTCGCTGTTCGGAAAGGAACTTGAATCGGGAGGATATCTCGTCGTATTCCTCGAACGCCACCATGTTGACCAGGCCCAAGCGCTCGATGCGCGCGTGCAGCTCGATCAGCTTCTGTTCGGTCTCCTTCTCGGAGAACTCGTCGCCCAGGGTCGTTGGAGGATTGTCCAGGTCCACATGAAGCTCGACCTGGAGCTTCTCCTCAATGTTGCGCAACTCGACAGCCACCTGGGCTTCCTGAACCTCATGGCCGTGCAGTTCCTGCTGGACCTCCTCGAAACGGTCCCGGGAGTTGCGTACGCTCCCCGCCAACGTCTCCACACCGCAAGCGATCTCCTCGCGTTTCCGGAGCGCCTCCTGGACCTTCGAATCGGCCTCGGCCTTGCGGCCCGCCAAACCCGAGACGCGTCCCTCGAGGTCGGTCAAAGCGAGCGACAACTGCGTCTCCTGGGAGTCGATATCAACGTTCTCCTGGGTCTTCTGCCCGATTGAAAGGGCCAGCTGATCGGATTCCTTCTGGTATCGCTCGGCCTCCTCTTGGGCGCCCCGGGCCGTCTCCTCGAGATGCTCAAGTTCCAGGGCCGCCTGCATCGCCTGACGGGCAGCTTCGTCCTTCGAGGACTGCATATCCGAGAGTTCCTGGCGGGCCGCCGCAATGGCTTCCTGGGTGAGGTGATGGCTCTGCTCATGTGCGGCTAAGAGTCCCTGCAATTCCGAGGCGCGAGCCGCATTGGCCGCACGAAGATCTTCCGCGGTCTGGCGTTCGCGGTCCTCCGTCACACGGTCGGTTTCCAGACGGGTCACTTCCTCCGAGGCCTGGTCCGTTTCCTTCTCGATCTCGGCGAGGCGGATGCGCACCTGTTGCCGCCGCCCCTCGTCCTCCAGGATCTGTTCCTCCGCATGCTTGCCCTCGTTCCGGAGCTCCAGCAACATCTGTTCGGCGGCGGAAAGGTCCTTTTCCTTCTGGCGCATGGATTCGGCCAATTCCACCATTTCGCGATGACGCCCGAAGAGGGAAGTCCCGGTGGGCGCGGAACCGGCCTTTCGGGATCCCAAGGGCCCGGCGACATCCCCCTCGGGCGTGACGAACCGGAGTTGGGGAAAGCGCGATCCCAATTCGAGGGCCTTCTCCCAGCTTTCCACGGCGACGTCGTTCCCGAAAAGATGGCGGACCGCCGGCTCCAGGGAGGGTTCGTGATGGAGGAATGAGCGCAACAACCCCAGGACGCCGGGCTCCCCCAGAATCCCATCGGACAAACCGGCCGGTTCGGAAGAAACGGCCAAGTCCTCCAGGACGAGGATGGCGGCCTTTCCGACATTCTCGTTGCGGATGCGTTCGACAGCCCGGTCGGCATCCTGCCGGGTCTGGACCACCAGGGACTGGAGCCGGCTTCCCAGGAGCGATTCGACGGCGGCTTCTCGGGACTGGTCGGTCGAGAGAAGGTCGGCCACAACGCCAAGGACGCCCTGCCACATGAGCGGTTCCCGCTGTTTCTCCTGCAGGATGGTCTTGACGGCCGCATCGTATCCGGTGAATTTGTTCTGGAGTTCCTCGAGAACCGAATAACGGGACCTCATGCCGGACAGGTCATCCCTCATCGTGCGGATGGAGGAGGACCCCGCTTCCAGCCGGGTCTCGATGTCCGCCAAACGTCCCTGCCATTCCTGGAGCGAAGCCCCCAAGCGGCCCTCCTCCGCTCGAGCCGTTTCCCTTTCCCGGGCAAGGGCATCACAACGCTCCCGGGCCTGAGCGGCATCCTTCTCAAGGATCTCGATGACGGCCTTGAGATCCGTGATCCGCCGGTCGGATTCCCCCTCCTGGGAGCGCAGGGAATCCAGTTCCGCCTTCATCTGGGCGAGGGTCGTGACAAGGCCCAGGGCGTCGTTGTTCTTGGTCTCGAGGAACCTGACCTTGAGATTGAGGTCATCATCGAAGGCCCGGACCCGGGCCTCCAGTTCGCCTTGCCGGATGAGCATCGCCTGCTTGCGGTTCTCCAGGTCCGAATAGATGGCCCGGCGATCCCGGATCCAGCCGCCCAATTGCTCGATCTTGGCTTGGGCCGCGGCCACTTCCTCGGCGTTGCGACGCCTGCGCTCCGCCAGAAGGTCCCGGTGCTGGCGAGCGCCCTCGATCCGACCGTGGGCGACCTCGACCTCGCTATCGATCTTGTAGGCCGCCTCCCGCGCCTCGGAAACCTCCTGCTCGGCAAGGGTCAGGGTTTCCCGTACCTTCTTCTCCTCCTGTTCCCTCTGCTGGGCCTCCTGCTGGGATTCGTGGAGCCGCGAACGGACCTGGTGCATTTTCTGGTGCAGGTCCTTCAAGACGCCCTTCAGTTGCCTCACCTTGTACAACTGGAGCTGGATCTGCAGGGTGTTGTGCTCTTCCCGGTATTTCCGGTATTTCTCGGCCTGTTTGGCCTGCTTCTCCAGGGACGTCATCTGGCGTTTCAGCTCGGCCACGATATCCGTGATGCGCACCAGGTTCTGCTCGGTGGCTTCCAACTTCCGGAGGGCTTCCTCCTTGCGGGACTTGTACTTGGTGATCCCAGCCGCTTCCTCGAAAAGGATCCGCCGCTCGGAGGGTTTCGAAAGGATGATCCGGTCGATCTGGCCCTGTTGCATGACGGAATAAGCGGAAGACCCGATCCCCGTCCCCATGAAGAGTTCCTTCACGTCTTTCAGGCGGGCCGGGGCACCGTTGATGAGGTAATCGGATTCGTTATCGCGATAGATTCGGCGGGTGATGGCGATCTCGTTGAACTCGAGGGGAACCGCCTTGTCCTCGTTGGAAAGCACGAGGGTGACCTCGGCAAGGCTGGAGGGCTTGCGGGCCTCGGTCCCATTGAAGATGACGGAGGACATCTCGGGGGCTCGCATGCTCTTGGTGGATTGCTCGCCCAAAACCCAGCGGATGGAATCGGAAACGTTGGTCTTGCCGCACCCGTTGGGGCCGACCACGGCGATAACGCCCGGTTCGAAGACCAATTCCGTCTTGTCCGCGAAGGACTTGAACCCTTGGATTTCCAGCTTCTTCAGGAACAACCCAGACTCCCGGAGGCCGTCCATGGACGGCCCGATAAATGCCCGGAGATCTCTCCGGGCGCGCGAACGACCGACAAAGCCCGCGCATTGAGCATCATCGCTTGGAGGGGGTTAAAAGCGTTGTGAAAGCGTGGAAAACCATCAGCCAAGAGGTCGACAAAATGTATCATTTACAAGGGGTCGGTGTCAAAAACATTCATCCATACCGTATATAGTGGGTTTATTATTGTCGTGTTTTATATCCCCGGAGACCCTGAAGCGAGCCCTTCAGGCAAATGGGGTGTTCCGACGATGAAAACTTCAAGAACCAGGATGGTTGAAAGGAAGGCCCCCAACCGATGAAGACGGACAGGGTCCGGCAGCCATCTTCCGGACCGATCACTCCGTCTCGATGAGGGACAGCGTCAGATTGGCCCGGCGAAGACGATTGGACATCATGCAGATGAGGGATACGAAGATCTTGTATGCCGCATCGGGGTTTTTCCGGAGGAATTGCTTGAAGCCCCTGCCGGGTATCGCCAGAACGACGCATTCCCCGGCCGCTTTCACGGTCGCCGAATAGGGGGCCCCGTCGAAGAGACTCATCTCGCCGAAAATGGATCCGCATTCCAGCTTCGCCAGACGGCGGGAATTGGACAGCCCGCCCTTCACGGATTTCCAGACCTCAGCCTTGCCGGATACCAGGATATGGAGCGTCTCCCCCTTATTGCCCTCCTCCATGATGAGGACGCCGTCCTTGTAGTACTTCAACTTCCCGATCCGGAAGATCTTGTTGATCACGTCGTTCGTCAACCCCTCGAACAGACTGATCTCTTTGAGAAAAGGATACTGGATCATGTCCTTGGCCCCTGGCATGGTTTCTCCTTTTTCACGACACCGACAACGGCTCCCGGCCACGCTATGCGTTCTCCCGGACCCGTTCGGCGGAGACGACGGCCTGGTGGCCGCCCTTCGATTTGGCTTCGTCCAGCGCCCGATGGAGGCTCTCCAACAGCTGCTCGAGCATCAACCCGTGGGTCGGGAACTCGGCAACCCCGACGGAAACGGTAGCGCGGTTCGCGATCTCCTTCAAGGAGGCATCCTCGCAGAAATCCATCGATTCGGCGGCCTTCAGGATCTTATCCACCACCACCTGGACGCCCTGGGGAGGGGTTTCCGGGAGGAATATGCCGAACCGGTCGCCCCCGACC
>CAZGWJ010000051.1:0-18385 GCA_964529445.1 uncultured bacterium | reverse complement strand
CTGTACAACAGCGTGAGCCACCTGACGGTCGCGCAGGTGCGGACCATGACAAGCACCCTTGCCGACTACCACTACACGGTGGCCCCGGCGGGGAACAAGACAGCGGTGGAGGAAAGGCACAGCGGCAGGAACGTCACATGGTCCCCCGACAGTCTCTACCGGCTCACGGGCGAGACTATCACGGGCGCTCCGGTGACGGGTTCTTTGGGATACGTATGGGACAACGTGAGCAACAGATTGAGCCGGACGGGCCTGGGGCCGGTGACGCAGGGCATTGCGGACCAGGCTTTCACAGGGTTCTTCGACCAAACGGACCGCCTGACGGCCACGGGCTATACGTGGGACGTGAACGGGAATGAGACTGCCAGCCCCGACGGGCGCACCTATACCTGGAACGGGCTGGACCAGTTGACGCGGGTGCAAGGCACGGGCGTGGACGTGTCCTTCACCTACGACGCGGACGGCTTGAGGGTTTCCAGGACCAACAACCTGACGGGCGTGACGACCCATTATTTGTGGGACCAAGCCAGCATCACGGGCTACCCGCAGGTAGCGGAGGAGATCGAGGGCGGGCAGGTGGTGAGGCGCTACGGCTACGCCCCCAACGGCCTTCTCTTCGTGGACTACAAGGACGGTGCCTCGTGGGTGACCCGCTACGCAGGACTGGACGGGCAAGGCAACGTGCGGATGCTCATGGACGAGAGCGGCACCGTCACGGACACGTTCTCGTGGGACGCGTGGGGCAACCCCCTGGAGCGCACGGGCACAAGCCCCTGCTTCACGGGCTGGAAGAGCGAGCACGCAGACCCCGACACGAAGCTGGTTTACCTGAGGGCCAGGTGGTATGACCCGAACACGGGAAGGTTTATTTCCTCGGATACTTACGAGGGGAACAACGAGAACCCACTTTCGCTCCACAAATATTTATTCGGCGAAGGGGATGCCGTCAACAAGAACGACCCGACGGGGCTTAGAACACTTGATGATTACAACGACGAATTTATTCGAATCCCCATATTTGCAAATGCTTTCCCAAATATAACAGAGCAAATGCGCAAGAATCGAAAACCGCCAACGGGTAAGAAAATCATACAATCGGGTTATGTTCAGTCGGCAATCGAAAAGGCATGGATTGATTCAAAACCGTGGCCTAACAAAGAAGCGCACGAAGAGGGCGGGTGGATATTTTTAGATCCAGATCTTTGGTCATATTTTGTTGTCAGAGCGCCAAGGGGAACTGATCGACACATAAATTTGAGGCCTTACATATATCCTCCAAATAGCTACCTTGTTGCTGATTTCCATACACATGCTGAATGGGGCATTGATTTAGCTACCGGCGGAAGATTCGTGCCGGAAAAACCGTCGCCGCAAGATGAAACTGCCCAAAGTGCCGTAGGAGTACCGGGTATAATTAAGACATTTACTGTTAATTACATTGTGTACGGACCGGAGCGTAGAAAGAGTTTTTCGGGATCAAGGGGGTATCCGTATGGTAACTAAACGAAGAGCTTGTGAAGCTGTTCTTGTCGCAATAATCTTGACCGCTTTGGGGTGTTTGAATAAGCCTGGACAAAGCGAAGACGGTGCCAAAAAAGGAGTTGAAACACACAGTATTGTCGTTACCAAAACATTTGATGCGAATGGCATTTTGCTTAAAGAATCGGCAATATCAATAGCATGCGATGATGCAAAAATACCAAAGGAACAATTTGAACGGTATGTGGTAAAAGCCACCCTCAAGGAAAATATCTGGCAAGTAACTATTGGATTTAGGGATATTCATGTGAAGGGGGGAGGGTTTACATACACAATTGATGGTCATACTGGGAAGATAACATCAAAGATCTTGGAACAGTAGCGCGAAGGTTGCACAAGGCTCTTTGGGGAATTTTGAAAAAGAGATCGTCATACGTGTAGGGAACGCATATGACACCGCAGAAAGTCACACCATATTTGAACCGGGCCGGGAGGCGGAGGCTTGCGAAAGAGCCGAAACCGTCGGCTTTTTCTTCTTGCCGTGAAGAATGGTCCCCCTCGATTAATGATCGGGCTGGCCGTCGGGTCCGGCGAACCCTGCCAGATGGCGTGGTTTATGAGACGTTCCAATATGACGCAACGGGCAATGTGACGGAGCATCGAACACTGAACGCTAATACCATCAGTTACGGTATCCATCCCCAGACCGATCGGATTACCTCAAAAACGATGTCCCCCGGTGGTGTTGTGTCCTTTGAGTACGATACGGCGGGTCGCCGGGCCGTGATGAACGACGCAACGGGCGCCGTGACGTTCAATTACGATTCCCGGGATCGTTTAGTGAGGAAGATCTCACCCTGGGGAACGGTGCAATACGGTTACGACCGCTCGGGAAACCTGACGGGGATGGGCACGCTGAATGCGGAGGGCGTCACGGTGTCGTATATCCGGGATGGCTTGAGCCGTCCCGTTACGGTGGTCGATGAGAGGATGCCGCTGGGGAGCCGGGAGACTGTGTATACCTACGATGGCGTCGGCAACCTGGATAAGTGTACATATCCGAACGGGGTAAGACACGATTGGGATTACAACGTCCAGAACCATTTGACCGCGCTGACAGTGACGAACGGGGCTAATATCCTGAAAAGCTTCAACTATACATTGGGGCCGACGGGGAACAGGCAGAGTGTTGTCGAGAACGCTGGCAGGTCCGTCACATGGGTGTATGACGACCTGTACCGGCTGACGGGAGAGACCATCACGAATGCAGCCGTGAACGGCACGATATCCTATACATATGACAGGGTGGGTAATCGCCTGACAAGGGGAAGCAACATCGTCGCAGTCCCGACGCAGACCTTCACGGGTAATTACGACGTGAACGACAAACTGAACGCTGCGGGTTATTCCTATGATACGGGTGGCAGAACGACGGCTTCCAATGGGTGGACCTACGCCTATGACGCGGAAAACAGGTTGATCAGCGCCAGCCAGGGAACCACCCAATTGACGTATGCCTATGACGGGGATGGGAACAGGGTGCAGAAGATATTGGCCGTGAACGGCCAGACGCCTGTAACAACACGCTACCTTGTGGATACCAACAACCTGACCGGGTATGCCCAGGTGTTAGAGGAGTTGGACGGGAACAACGTTGTAAAGAAACGCTATACCTACGGCCTGGACCTTATCAGCCAAACCGATGTGGCTACATCTGTATCCCATTATTACGGCTATGACGGCACCGGATCGGTGCGCTTCCTGACGGATAGCACGGGTGCTATCAGTGATTCCTACGATTACGAGGCGTTCGGGCAAATCCTGAGTTCTACAGGCTCGACTAACAATGAGTTTAAATTTCACGGTGAGCGCCAAGACCCAGAAATGGGGCTGACATATTTAAGGGCAAGGTATATGGATGGGAATATCGGAAGATTTACGACGATGGATTCTTATGAGGGTGATGCTAATAATCCGCTAACGCAACATAAATACGTCTATGTTTCGGGTAACCCGGTAAACAAATCGGACCCCTCTGGGCTAGACCCTCAATGGGGTTCACGAATAAGTGAATTGATGAGATGGGGATTTATGTATCATGCTACATTGATCGCACAAAGCATTGTTGAAAGGAACTACACAGATAAGGCTAATTGCCATTATGGTATGACTGGTAAGCAGGTGTTTACCTGGATTGAGGGAGGGAAGGCTATTTCCGGTAGCGCAAAAGGTGTTATATGGGCTACTGGTTATATGAAAAACGAAGGGCCAAAAGATTATGAATACCCGACTATTCCGGGGTTATTTCCGATTGTGCCATCAGATCCCGGCAGTACATATCCTATTGCCATTGATAATCCGGAAGGAGGCATTCGTTTCCACCGTGGTTTTCATTCGGCTGGATGTATTGTCTATGGAAGAAGCGAAGTGGGAAGAACGATTGAAGCCAGAATACTTGAAAACTTCAAAAGAAATGTGCAGATGCATGCCCAATTGACTGTGGTAGATAAACGTAGAAGTGACGAGAAGAAAAAGAGGCCGTTACCTTACTAGATGGGGATCGAAATGAGACTTCAATCGGTACTGTTTGTGTGCTTATTGACGTGCTTGGGTTGCGCGCGCAACGCTGACGACAACAAGAGTGCGCAGAAAGCAACCATTCATTGTGCGCCATATCCTGAACCCGCAAGCGAGTCGGGATATAAAAGCAAGGCGATTACTTATCTTGACGGTGTTGCGTTCCAAAAGGGCGAGGCTATTTATATTGACCCTCACAAACTTTCTTATCCGAGTATGTATCTTATGGTGGATAGGAGTGTCGCTGGGAAAGGCGATGTGTTATCTGATTCAATACTGACTTTCACGGATGCGAATGTACTCCATGTGAGTGATTCAATAAGCGCCACACCATACGTGGAAATGATGGAAACGGAGAAGAGATATTGCTACAAAATAGAAAATGATAAATTGTGGTTAAAAGATCTATCGAGCAATTGGGAACCGGTAACAATAAAATATCTGGGTAAGTTCAGGGGTGTGGTAGCCGAGGATAGGGAAGACCATCCGTGTATGTTGCTGGATATACGAACGAAATGGTTTGGAAATATATATCAAGTGATGTGTGAAGATGATGAGTGATGAATCAGTTGCGGCGCGAAGGACGAAATGTATTGGATCAAGAAGTTAACAGCCCAAAGAATCCTTTGCCGGCAGGTAGAACCAACTCTTTCCAAGCGGTAGAACCCTTAAACACATCCCTTAGGCGTTTGCTACATATCTCCAAATCTTCAAGCAATGTATCCTGATGAACCTTGGATATGCCTTTTTCGTGGTACTCATGCAGGCGTTTGACTATCAAAGCCTGTGTTTTGGTTAGACTGTATTCGATGCCTCTGTATTTGACGCTTCTGAAGTCATCCGCGTGGATAAACGCACCGCTATCTTGGGACTTTATGACCTCTACTGGCGAGGCGGGGATGGTGGGAAGTAACTGGGAAACGGTGGGGGGGACGGTGTGGGTTGTTAATGCTGTCATATCAGGCGGTTGCTGTTCTTCGAGGTTTCCGCAGAGGTTCACAACCCGTAGGGTAAAATATTCATGCAATGTTTTCCTGAGCAGAAGTCGTTGGTGTATCGGTGTTCTGGACGCGGTGGTAGAAGTTCCGGAGGCATCCGAGGCGCGATTCTTTGATGATGTTGCCGTTCCGGCATCCAAAGAGGTATCTCGGCGCGCGGATCGAGGGTGGTGTTTCAGAGCCCCGGTGATCCGCTTTCGGCTCCTCCAAGGCCGTCATCCTTTCAATCCCCTGAAGAATGCCTTATCATACCGTCATGAAGAACACGATCCGCATCCGGGCCGCTGGTATCCTTACGAAAGAGGACCAGATCCTCCTGGTCCGCCACGAGAAGCACGGGCGTTCCTATTGGCTTCTGCCCGGCGGGGGGGTGGATTACGGCGAATCCGTGGACCAGGCCCTCGTCCGGGAATTCCAGGAGGAATGCGGTCTTGACGTGAAAATCGGCCCCCTTGTGCTTGTCCACGATTCCATCCCTCCCGATAAGCATCGCCAAGTGTTGAACCTCTATTTCACCGTCGAGCATCAAGGCGGGGAATTGAAGGCCGGGGAAGATCCCGTCATGAAGGATGCCCAGTTCCACCCACTCTCGGACATCCCCGGGATGGATGTCTATCCGAGGGTTATGCCACAGGTGCTGGAGGGGATCGCGACCGGCTGGAAGGCCGGTTGCAGGTATCTGGGGAACGTGTGGGACAAGTAACCGCCTACCGCCTTCGGCGGAGGTAGAAGGTTGAAGGTAGGAGTTAGAAGGTTAAGGCAAGGCGACTAGGCCGCCTTCGGCGGAATTAGGAGTTAGGAGTCACACCTGTCCAAGACAATTCAACCGAAGGGCATCTCAAGGCGTCCCCTCACCCATCATTCGTCGCGAAATTCACGCTCGAATGATTGCCCTCTCCCGCTTGCGGGAGAGGGGGAAGGGGAGAGGGGGCTTTTTCGTGGTTGTGTGTTCGAGCCTGTCCAAAACAAGGGTTTGACGGCTCGTGACCCGTGAAGGGCGGACGTCTTGGACACCAGTAGTTAGGAGTGAGGAGTTAGGAGTTGACGGCAAGAAACACCTGACCGCCTATGGCGGAGACAGAGGCCGCCTTCGGAGGATAAAAGGCCTAATTTTCGGGACTTTCGGGCTGTTGTTGGGTTGCGCCTGACAGGCCTGTCTGATAACATATCGATTCCATGATTCCTGGCGAGCCCACGAAGCCCAAGTCCGACCGTACCTTCAAGTTCGTCATCATCGGACTTGGCGTTTTCTTCGTTCTCACGATGGTTTTCATGGCCTACGCGATCCAGCGCATGCTGGGCGACAGCGCCCCGAAGATCCTGCCTTTTTCGGGCAATGTCACCCTGATCGACATCGTCGGTCCCATCTACGAGAGCGATGGGATCGTCAAGAGGATCCGCCGTTTCAGGAAGAGTTCGACCAAGGCCCTGCTCCTGCGGCTGGACAGTCCCGGCGGCGGGGTGGCGGCCTCCCAGGAGATCTACACCGAACTGCTGAGGGCCCGCAAGGAGGACAAGAAGATCATCGTGGCCAGCATGGCTTCGGTGGGTGCTTCCGGGGCCTATTACATCGCGGCCGCGTGCGACCGCATCGTCTGCAACCCGGGCAGTATCACCGGATCCATCGGGGTCATCGCGGAATTCCCGGAGGCCTCCGGGCTCCTGGGGAAGGTGGGTGTCCGTTTCCAGACGATCAAGAGCGGCAAGTTCAAGGATACCGGCTCCATCGATCGGCCCCTGTCCTCCGAGGAGCGTGCGTACCTTCAGGACACCATCGACGATGTTTACGCCCAGTTCCTGGAGGCCGTCATCAAGGGCCGGAAACCCGCCTTCCAGGAGAAACTGGCCTCCCGGACGAAGCGGAAGGCCTCTGCCGTGACCGATGCCGAGATCCGGTCCCATGTGAAGTCGTTCGCGGACGGACGGATCCTGACCGGTCGCAAGGCGTTCGAGGAGGGTTTCGTCGACCAGTTGGGGAATTACTACGATGCCGTGAAGATCGTCGGCAACCTGGCGGGCATCAAGGGCGAGCCCACGGTCCACCGGGACCAGCCGCCCCGCATGGACAAGTATCTGAACAGTCTTCTGCCCTTCGACCTGTTGCACAAGGCGAAGAGCGGTTTGCGGCTCCAATACATCGCCTATTGAACGGTCGTGACCACACCGACGTGTCGAGGAGGCACCCGTGGCCGATGACGCGAAGATGATGAAGGACCTGGAAGCGATGGCCGACAAGACCAACGCTCCGGCCCCCAAGAAGGACGACAAACCCGCCTTCGGGCCGGGAAGCGGTCCCATGCGCGGCAGGCGCCGCGCGGGCGGCGAGGTGACGGCCGCTCCGGCTCCCAAGCCCCGCGTCCGCGACGAACGGGTCCCCAACGCCGTGGGTACCCTGGTCATGGGCCTGGTCGGCCTCGCCGTGACCCTCATCGGGCTCCTCACCATCATGACCCACCTCTTCGTGAAGATGCCCGGTTTCTTCGAGCAGAACCTCCCGAACTTCGGCTATGCCATCGTGGCGCTCGGGATGTACCTCATCGCCAAGAACCGCTGGCGTTCCCACAAGACCTTCCAGGTGGCCTACTGGAAGAATCGCAAGGACCCGCACGGGTGGAAACTGCCGCTGATCTGGATGCAGGGCTTCATGTTGAACTGCCTGGCCATCTACTGCTTTGGCGTCGGCATCAACTGGTGGGCTCCCGCCACCAACCTGGTGCTCCTGACCCTGGGATTGGCCGGCTTCATCGGTTATCTGCTCTGGTACGTCATCGCTTCCTTCACCAACCGCTTCCCGACGATCGCGGGCGTGAGGATCGCGATGGTCAGTCTCATCCTGGCCTTCACGGCCTGGTCCGCCTGGACATTCTCCCAGTTCGTCATGGCGAGTCTCATCCTGGGTTTCTACTCCCTCGTGGCCGCCATCGCCAGCATCACGGTGGCGCCCTTCGGTTCCCAGCAGACGCGGGGGAACTGGCTCAGGACCCTCTGCCTCATCGGCGCGGTCGTCCTGCTGATCCCGGTTGGGCTCTACTCCCTGCCTTACGGCAAGCCCCAGGCCCCCCTGGCCGACCTGGGCCCGGCGATCCAGGGTTTGAGCGGCGATATCCACGCCATGAGCTATTCGCAGGACGGCTCCCGCCTGGCGATGGCGCAATGCCTGAAGGACGGCTGGTATCTTCGTATCGTGGACGCCCAGCGCGAGGATGAGAAGATCCTGAAGGTACGCGCCAGCACCGGGAAATTCGACCTGTCGAAGGGGCAGGGGAGTTTCAAGCCCTACTTCGTGATGAACGGCCGTGCCGTCATCATCGATGCCGTCCGCGACGGCAAGCGCAACCTGTACCGCGTGGATGCCGACAACGGGGCCATCGTGCAGTTGACGACCGAGGGAGTGGAGGAAAAGGGGGAGGGCATCCCCTGGTCCGAGAAATCGGGCCGTTTCCTCTACGTCACCCGGGGGGATTCCGGTTACAGCCTGAAGGCGTTGGACCCCGCCACCGGCAAGTCCGAGACGCTCCTCCAGACCGTGCAAGCCGTCCTTTCGCCTTCCTGGACCCGCGACGCGGACAAGGTCGCCTATGTGAGGGCGACCCGGTCCAACACGGGCGTTTACGTGATGGATGTTCCGACCCGGAAACAGCGCCTGCTGGTCGCCAACGACCCGGACGCTCCTGAGGAATCCCTCTTCAAGCCCGAAGCGGAGGATATCGCGAGGAACGTCCCTCTCCTGAAACGCTTGTTCGCACCCCGGTCCAATGACGTCCTGGTCCTTTATGCCATCCTCCCTTCCGCGGACGGTTTCCGCCATCTTTACCTGGCCCGCAAGGGGGAAGAGACCTCCTTCTGGACCATCCTTCCGGACGGGTCCGGGCGTTCCCGCATCTACAAGACCCGCGGAACCGTCCGCCAGGTGGCCTGGTCCCGGGACGGGCATAAGATCTACTTCGAGGAAAGCCAGCGTCGTTTCGGCTTCGCCGCCAACCATTACAACATCAAGGAACTGGACGCCGATCTCTCCAAGGTGGTGGACCTCATCGCGCCCCAGGTATCCCACAGGGCGCCAGCCGTCTCACCGGACGGGGTCAAGGTGGCCTTCACGGGCCGGAGCGGGCTTTGGTATCCGTCCAGCGACCGATTGGGCGTCTGGGTGGCCGTCCTCCGGTAGGGGGGACATCCCTTGAGCGGGGAACGGGTCGCAAGGGTCTGCCGTGTGCCTGACGATCCGTTTCCCTGGAAGATCCCCTCATGATGATCCGTCTCCTGGTTCTTCTGTCCCTTCTCCTCGTTCCGGGGGCCGCCCATCCGCTCGATTTCGGGGTCAACAAGGTCCGCTACCACACCGGACAGAAGTGGCGGATCCTCCAGACCGAGCATTTCGAGATCTTCCACCATCCGAAGACCGAGGCGCTCGCCCAGACCACCGCCCGTTTTGCCGAGGACGCCTTCCTCCGGGTCAGCCAGGCCTTCGATTACGTTCCCCAGAAGAGGATCCCCCTCTTCGTGTACGGCACCGGCATCGAGTTCCAGGAGACCAACATCATCCCCGCCTTCCTCCCGGAGGGCGTGGGGGGGTTCACGGAGGCCTACAAGAACCGCATCGTCGTGCCCGCCAACGGCTCCTACCACGAACTGGAAACGGTCATCACCCACGAACTGGTCCATGCCTTCCAGTACAACCTCATCTACGGCGAGGGGTGGCGTTCCTTCAGTCTCTTCAAGAGCATCTTCGTTCCCACCTGGGTGATGGAGGGTTCGGCCGAGTGGGTGGCGGAGAACTGGGAGTCCCAGGGCGAGATGGTCCTGAGGGACGCCGTCCTGCACGACCGCCTTCTCCCGCTGGACCTGCTGGGCACCTTCGACCACTTCGAGCAGGTCTACATGGCGTACAAGGAATCCCAGAGCATCCTGGAATACGTGGCCCAGGTCTATGGCCGCGAGAAGGTCCCCCTCCTGGTCAAGCGGATGGCGGCCAGCCAGAAGCCCGAAGCCGTCATCCGGTCGGTGTTGGGCGTTTCCTCCCGGGAACTTTACCGGAATTGGAGTTTCTTCATCCGCGCCCGGGCCTGGTCCCTGGTGAAGGACCGGCCTTCGCCGGGTCGCTACGGGGAGGAGATCCTGCCGGACGTCGTGCGGGCTGCTGTTTCGCCCGATTCGAAGCGGCTGGCCTATCTCACGCCGGGACAGTTGGGGCTCTGGGACCCCCAGACCCGGAAGAGGACTCGTTTGGTCCGCCGGACCTTCCAGACCCAGGGGTCCGGACTCGCCTGGTCGCCCGACGGAGGTTCCATCGCCTTCTGCTTCCGGCACAAGGGGTCCTACCGTCTCGGGATCGTCTCCGTGAAGGATCGTCAGCTCGAAACGCACGATTTCCCTTCGCTCCCGGTCCTCTATTCCCCCGAATGGACCCCCGACGGATCGGCGATCGTCTTCACGGGATACGACCACCTTCGGGCGGACCTCTACCGTTTCGATCTCCGCACCGGGGCCTTGGACCCCCTCACCCGGGACGAGGCCACCGAATCGTGGGCCCGTTTTTCCCCCGATGGAACGCGGCTCTATTTCATACGCGAGTGGAAAGGGAAGACCCGCATCCATCGCGCGGCATCCGGCCCCGACGGGAAGCTGACGGGCGAATCCTCGGCCCTCGGCTCGGAGGAAGGAGAGATCACCTCGCTCCACGCGACCTCACAGGGCGTCCACTTCACCTCGGATCGGTGCGACCGGATCTTCAACCTGCACCGGATGGATCCGGAAGGCGGGGACCTGAGACAGCTCACCGATACCTATGCCGACGTGATCAGTTCGGCCGTCGCTCCCGACGACTCCGCCTTCTACGCGGTGGTCTTCGAGCGGAGCAGGACGTCCCTATACCGTTTCCCCGCGGAGAACATCGAGGAAAGAAAGGCTCCTCCCGCTCGGTTGGAGTACCTCTCGAACACGTTCCGCGACGCGGGGCGGCTCCTGGCCCGCTCCACGTCCGCGAAAGGCGGCGGGAAGGGGGAGGCGGATCCCCTGCCCGACTTGGCCGATCCGGATACGCATCACGGCCTCCAGGTGCTTCCCGAGGTGACGCCCCGGCCTGGGGCCGCCGCGAAGGCGCCTCCTCCGGTCGCGGGTCTGAGGGTCGGCGAGGCCTCCAACATCGTCCAGTTGCGTTGGCAACTTCCGGATCCCGGCGCGGAGGAGGTCGAGCATTTCCGGGTCTATCGCTGTATCCTTCCCTCGACGGAGTTCAAGTACCTGGGGAGCACCTTGACGGGCCGCAAGGACCGCTATGTCGATTACACGGTCCAGAGCGGAGCCGAATACCGATACTACGTGACCGCGGTCAACGCATCGGGGGAGAGCCGCGCCAGCGAGACCGTGGACGCGAAACCCCATTACGTCCTGGCCAGCCGGGACTACCGTTTCCGGATGTCCCCGGACCTTCTGCTCTTCCTGGCCGGATACGACAGTTCCTTCGGATTCGCGGGCGGCGGCGTGGCCGTCATGAGCGATTACCTGGGGGATCACCGCCTGGCGCTCCTCGGCGACGCCATTCCCCGCTATCGGAGCGGGCTTCAGGCCGCCTACGAATACGCCGGATGGCGGACAACGATCGGCCTGAACGCCTATCTCTACCGCAATTTCTTCCGGCTCTACGACATCCAAAGCGGGGCCGTCGTGGACGATTTCCACGAGAACGAGAGGGGCGCCAACCTCAACTTCACGTATCCCTTCAACGTCTCCACCCGGCTGGAATACGGGGTCGGGACCCAGCGGTTCCGGGGCAGTCCCTCCTCCCTGCGATTCTCGGAGGGCCTTTCCAACCGCTACTACGACGAGGTGGAGGACGAGCAGGTGGCCAATTACTACCGGGTTTCCCTGGTGCGCGAGCGGCGGCAAGCCCGGCGCTTCACGCCGGAGCGGGGATACGCCGCCAATTTCACCTTCCTGAACGCGCTGCCCGCCCTCGACTCGAACGTGGCCTTCCGGAACCTCATCGCCGAATTGCAGTGGTACAAGACGTTCGGTTTCCTGGGAGGAACCACCTGGGCGAACCGCTGGGTCGGCTTGAGGTCGATCGGGGGGAACCCGCAGACCTTTTTCCTGGGCCAGGACGAGATCTTCCAATCCTTCTTCACGACCTTGAGGGGTTACGGGAACCGCACCTATTACGGAAGCCACCTGGCCCTTTGGAACCTGGAACTTCGATATCCCGTCGCGACCGAGGTCGATTTCCCGCTCCGCCCCCTCTCTTTCATACTCCTGAAGGACGTGGAACTGGCGTTCTTCACGGACACCGGTGTGGTGGCGGACCGACCCGAGGACATGACCACGCGACGCCTGTTGAACAGTGTCGGAGGCGGCCTGAGACTCTATAATTTCCTGTTCCAAAGGGCACTTGTCCAATTGAGGTTTGACCTTGCCTGGAGGACCGACCGTTATGCCCCCCCGGTCTTCCATTTCAACCTGATGCCCCTCTTTTGATTCGTTGTCATCATGGTTGGCGATGCAAGCATCCGGGGCATCCAAGGAAGGTTTGAAAGCCGTTGGAGGAACGAAAGAGGCCCGGTATAATGAAAAGTCCGGATAGGAAGCCAGGAAGGATCGGGTGGGAAAGCCCGTCACCGGCGTCGAAACGCGGGCATCGCCTGCTCTTCTTCCGGTGCGCGGTTTCAAGGGCTGCCGATCTTTTCAAGCTTTTCCGGCCTCTTTCCCGGAAGTCACTGATGCTTTTAACCCGTCGCTTCAGGGAATGGGCGCCTCGCGACGCGGTTCCTGAGCCGGGCAGGGAGAGGGTCTTTTCGGTCTTGGACCACCTGGTCCCGACAAGCCGGGTCCTGGGTTCGGACCTTCTGGCCATGCACAGCGCCTGGATGGACAGGGCGCTCGGCACGGATGACCGGACCTTGAAGCTGAAGGCGATCCCGGAACCGGAAGGACCGGAAGAGGATGGGGAGTTCCTTTATCTTCCTTCCTTGAAGCGCTGTTACACGCTCGTTTGGAGATGGCTGCCTGTGCTGGTCGCGGGGGAAGGGGAACCGCGGATCACCCCCCTCTCGACGCAGGAGTGCAACGAGGTCCTGGGCATCCTGAGGGCCGACCTCTCCCTGCATTCCACCACCTACCTGGATCTCTATCCCCGGTGGGTGGAACCCCGGCAAGCCGGGGCTCTTTTCGAGAAGGACCGGCTGACGGTCCGGAGCATGGATCCGTGGAAGTACCGATTCCAACCCTGGGAAGGAGTCAAGAAATGAAAGGTCTCCGGTTGCCCATCCTCCTCGTTCTCGCCCTCTCGGCGGCCTCCCTCGGCGCCAAGGCCGAACCGGACTTCTTCTTCACCAACTACCAACGGACCGAGCTCTGGTTCCTGAACCAGCATTACACCGAGATCGAGAGCGGGCGCATGATCCGCATCGAGGGGATCTACCACGGACATGAATGGAAGAAGCCCTATGCGTACCGGGAGCGCCTGAAGGCGATCGGCAAGGACATACGGAATTACAACATCATCCAGATCTCCCTGCGCGAGACGGACGGCGTCCGTTTCGCGTTCCCGAACCTGTTGGTCTGGACCGAGAAGGGCGCCTTGCCTGAACTGGATTCCCTGCTGAAGGGGGCCCGGGTCGCCTTGTACGGGCATTTCTACCCCCTGAAGAATGCCGAATACGCCCTGGAATTGCACGTCCTGGAGACCATCACGAAGGGGGGGCGGAACGTGGATGTCCTCCTGGACGGACGGATGCCGCCCACCCCGACACCCACGGTGACCCCCACCGCGACGCCGGGTCCCGGGCTTTGGAAGACCATCCAGAAGAAACTGAAGATCGGGGCGACTCCCGTGCCGACAGGGACCGTGACGCCCGAGGCCCTTCCGGCCGCGAAGTAAGCCGCCTACCCCGCCATCCCGACATCGAAGGGCCGGCCTGAAGCCGGCCCTTTTCTTTTGACCGGGGAGCATGTCCGTGGTCCGTGAGATGATCCGGACCATCCCGAGAGGTCTCCCGCTCCCCGCGAGAGACATAAGAAAGGATCGCCGTGGAAATCGCATGGTTCGTGATGGGGGCCGCCATCCTGGGGCTGGCCGTTGCCGTCGTTCTCCTGACGCTCCGCAAGCCGGCCCCTGACCGGACGGCGGACCTGCTCCAGGAACAGCTCCTGGCCCTTCGGCGGAGCGCGGAGGAACAGAACGCCCGGATCGCGGAACAGATGGCGGTTTTGGGCCGTTCCGTCCCCGAAAGCCTCCAACAAACCACCCAACAGCTTGCCCAGAGCCTTCAGACCGTCACCGGAAGCATGAACGACCGCCTGGACAACGTGGCCAAGGTCGTCCAGCAGGTATCCGGCAACCTGGGGGACCTGAACGCCTCCCAGAAGCGGATTTTCGACGTCGGGCAGTCGATCCAGGACCTCCAGAACCTGCTGAACGCCCCGAAATACCGGGGTGAATTCGGCGAGACCCTCCTGGAGGAGATCATCCGCAACGCCTTCGGCGCGGACCAGTACGAATTCCAGTATGCCTTCAAGGAGGGCCAGAAGGCGGACGTTGTGCTCAAGATCGGCGGATCCATCCTGCCCATCGACGCCAAGTTCCCGATGGAGGATTTCCAGAGGATGATCGCCGCCGGTGATGCGGCCGAGCAGAAGAGGCTTCGCACGGCCCTGGTGAGAAACCTCCAGAAGAAGGTCGATGACATAGCCGCCAAATACATCCGGACGGACGAGGGAACCTTCGATTTCGCCTTCATGTATATCCCGGCTGAGAACGTCTATTACGAGTTGATCGTCCGGCAGGAACCCGGGGAGCAGGGAACCCCCCTGGCGGTTCATGCCCGTGGCCGGAAGGTCGTCCCGGTCTCGCCCAACACCTTTCTCGCCTACCTCCACGTGGTCCTTCATGGCCTGGCGGGCTTGAAACTCCAGGAGGAGACACGGGAGATCCAGGCTTCCCTCCTCAACCTGGCACGGCTTTTGGATCGATTCCGCGAGGATTACTCCAAGGGTACGAAGCATTTGAACGATGCCCGCAAGAACTTCGACGATGCCGACAAGGTGCTTTCCCGGTTCGAGGAAAAGCTTGATCAGGTCAAAAAAATCGCTCCGACCGATCCGAGCAAACCGTTACCCGCCTCCTGACACGCAGGGTCCTTCCGGCTATCCGATCCGCACACTTAAAGCGAAACTTGAGGTCGCCGAAGCCAACCCTCTTTATTCAGGGGTCCGTTTCCCGCGATTGAACGGGTTTCCATGACTGGACGCTCCTTCGAGGGCTGAATTGGCGGTGAATGCGTCGCTGGAAACAACTGAAAAACAACGAGTTGCGAGTCGAGTGATGCGGTTCCGGTCGAAGCGCATTAAAGGGTTCCCGATCACGGTTCGTCGTGCCCCTGCGCATCTTCGCCAGGATCGGTGCGGACTTGAGCCGCACAGCCGAAAAGCGCTCACTCTTGCCAAAATAACCCGGCCAACAGCGTAAAATAAGACGCCCCCTCACCGGTTCGAGCGGCGCTTCGCGCCCCTCACCGCAGGCCATCAAACAACATTCATCCTGAAAATCGCGCTCGAATGATTGCCCTCTCCCTCATGGGGGAAAGGATTTCACCCATGTTGCGACCTAATTCGATGGCATGGGGAAGGGAAGTACTGGTCCTATTTTGCGCTGTGATGGGTCGTATTCGAGGTTTTGGCTCGTCCATCCTCCGTGTCGTTATGGAAAAAATCGTTCAAAAGAATGGCATTTAAATGCAAATTCGACCCTATTCGGGGTCGTCCGAACGAACTGTGTCATGACAAGATCAAAAGCCGCTTCATTTCGGCTGGATAATCCGAAAAATGATGCTGATGATACGCGAGTTGGTCGCCGATCCTTGATGCGCGATCGGCCTGGTCGAACCTCAGAACAGGGGGTGGTCATGAAGAAGCGGGTGCTGATCCTGGGTGACATCCACCCGGACGCCTTCCGGTTGCTGAGACGCCGGTTCAAGGTCCGATGGCTCAAGGGGACGCCTTCCCGGTCCCAGGTGGAAAGGGAACTGAAGACCTGCCAGGGTGCCCTGGTCCTGATCGGATATCGGATGTCCCGGGAGGTCTTCCGGGGATCCCCGCTCCTGGAATGCGTGGCCAATTTCGGGGTGGGATACGACCACATCGATGTGCCGGCCGCCCGGGAGAGGGGCATCGTCGTCACGAACACCCCCGAGATCCTGACCGATGCCACCGCCGACATCGCTTGGGCCCTTATCCTGGCCTGTGCCCGCCGGATACCCGAGGGGGAACGCATGGTCCGGAAAGGGCGGTTCAAGGGCTGGCATCCGAAAATGCTCCTGGGCGTCGACCTGAAAGGGGCCACGCTCGGCCTTTACGGGTTCGGGCGCATCGGTCAGGCCGTCGCCCGAAGGGCCTTGGGGTGGGACATGAAGGTGCTGTATCACCAGCGGCATCGGGCGCCTCGCGCGGTCGAGCGGGCCACCGGGGCGCGCAGGTGTTCGTTCGGGCGTCTCCTGGCGTCGAGCGACGTTCTCAGCGTCCACGCGCCCCTGACCCCGGAGACGCGGGGCCGGTTCGGCGAACGGGAGTTCCGTCGCATGAAGCGCTCGGCCGTCTTCGTCAACACGGGGCGGGGACCGATCCATGACGAGAAGGCCTTGGCGCGCGCCCTCGAGGAGGGACGGCTTTTCTCGGCCGGTCTGGACGTCTACGAGAAGGAGCCGAAGGTCCTTCCGGGACTTCGACGCCTCGAAAACTGCGTGCTCCTGCCGCATCTGGGCAGTGGAACGGTCGAAACAAGGCGTAAAATGGCGGTCCTGGCCGCCCGGAACCTGGAACGCGTCTTGACGGGTCGAAAGGCGCTGAACCCTGTTCCGGGAGGCCTTGAGAGGCCATCTCCGGGGTCGAAAGGGATGCATCATGGCTGAAGCGCCGGAAATAAGATCGCGGATCCTGGGCGAGGGCCAACCCCTCGTCCTGCTCCATGCCTTTCCGTTGGACCACGGGATGTGGGAAGGGATTCCTTGGGGCGGATTCCGGCTGATCATGGCCGATTTCCCGGGTTTCGGCCTCTCACCCAAGGGTCCCGATGGAATGACCCTGGAGCAGGCCGCGGACGGCCTTCGGAAGCATCTGGACGCATCAGGAATCACGGAACCCGTTCTGCTGGCGGGATGCTCGATGGGTGGCTATTGGGCCATGGAATTCGCACGCCAGTTCCCGGAAAGGGTCGCGCGGCTGGCGCTGATCTCAACGAAAAGCGGATTGGACAGCCCTGAACGCAGGGACAAGAGACTGGAGATAGCCGACCGGGTCCTCCGGGAAGGCATGGGCTGGTACGTACAGCCGCTGATCGAGTCGCTCCTGGGCCCGACCTTCCGCCAGGCGGCGCCGGGGAGGGTCCAGGAGCTGTCGCGGGCCATCCAGGGGGCCGATCCGAGGGCGGTCGCCGCCGCCCAGCGGGCCATGGCCTCCCGTCGCGACCAGACGGGGTTCCTGCGGACCTGTCCGGCAAGGAGCCGCTGGTTCGTGGGCACCGAGGATTCGCTCACCACGGTCCAGGAGGTCAAGGTCATGGCGCAGGAATCGAACCGGAGCGGTTACGAAGCGTACCGCTGTGGGCACCTGATCCCGATCGAGATGCCTAGGCCGCTCGCAACGTCCCTGATCCCGTTTTTGACTCGAACGGAGTTGAAGTGACGGGATAGGAATGCAGGGGCAAGTGCCTCCTTGCGGGGGCTGAATTCGAATTTGCGTCTTGACGGCCTTCTGGGAATGAGTATAATTTCAGTTATGCTCATTTTTGGAGGGGGCTGGAATGGAAGACCTGGAGCAAACGGAACCCTATGCGGGCTTCCTGATGGTCTGCAAGTCCGAACACACGAAGGACAATTACCGCCAGGATCTGCGGATCCTGCACCGATTCCTCGGGCAATCCGGCATCAAGGGACCAGAGTCGGTCAAGCCGGCTGATTTGACGCGATTTGCGGGCCTCCTGGCCAAGCCCGGGATCACCCCGACCGGCAAGCCCCGGAAAGCCTATTCCACGCGCTCTTTGAAGCGGATCCTGGCCTCCACGAGGTCCTTCTACCGCTACCTGGCGGCCACCCAACGCATTGCCTCGGACCCGACCGCCGTTTTCCATTACCTCAACGTGCGGACCCCCCAGAGGAACCCCAGGCCCCTCTCCGGCACCGATCGGATGGCTCTCCTGGGCTCCCTCAAGGCGGATAACCTCCAGGATGTCCAGATCAGTCTCCTCGTCCGGCTCGGTTTCGAATGCGGTCTCAGGGTCTCGGAGGTGGCCCATCTGAGGCGCAAGGACGTCGACCTGCAAGGGATGTCCATCACGGTTCTCGGCA
>CAZGWJ010000050.1:0-18908 GCA_964529445.1 uncultured bacterium | reverse complement strand
TGGGAATGGTGGGTTTCGACGAGCATCGCAACGAGCGCACTTGGCCGGAGGATGCCGTGGCCGTCCTCCGGGTCGCCGGTGAGATGTTCATCAATGCCATCGGGCGCAAACGCATGGAGGAGGCGCTTCGCCGCTCGGAGGCTTCCCTCCGGGCTGTTTTCGACAGTGGCGAGTACGGGATCGCCTTCGTGGACCGCGATCTCAAGGTGCGGACCGCCAACCGCCGCGTGCAGGAAATGGCCCGGATTTTGATGGGAGAGCAGCTGCCGTTGGGGCAACCCGTTCATGAGTTCCACCCCTCGGGAAGGACTCCCCGCTTCCGGGAGATCCTCATGAAGGTCCTCGAGGGGGAAACCTTCCGATCGGAATTCAAGTCGGCGGGAAGGGACGGTCTGGACCACTGGATCGAGTTGTCGCTGAACCCGGTGCGGGACGAGCGGGACGCCGTCATCGGGATCTGCGCCATGCTCCTGGTCGTGGACGAGCGGAAAAGGATCGAGGCGGCCGTTCTGGAGAGCGAGGAGAAATTCCGGCTCCTGTTCAACAGCGCGCGGGATTTCATCTATCTCAACGAGCTTGGCCCGGACGGCACGCCCGGGCGCTTCGTCGAGGTCAACGAGGTGGTTTGCAACCGGCTGGGCCGCACCCGCGAGGAGTTGCTGGAGAGATGCTTCGCGGACCTCCTGCCCGAAGGCGGGGGGTCCCTTCCTGCTGTTGCGATGCAGGAACTCCTCGAGACCGGCATGACCACCTTCGAGGCGGTGCATGTGACGCGCACGGGATTGCATCTTCCGCTCGAGGTCGGGAGTCGCGTCATCCAATGGGACAACCGCAAGATGGTTCTTTCCATCGCCCGGGACGTCACCGAGCGCAAGCGCGCCGAGGAGACCATCCGCCGCCAGGCTTATTATGACCCTCTCACGAGCCTGCCCAATCGGGCACTGTTGAAGGATCGGCTTTCCCAGGCCATGGCCCAGAACCGCCGTAACAAACAGTCGTTGGCCATTCTCATCCTCGATTTGGACCGCTTCAAAACCATCAACGAGACGCTGGGGCATGTCGTGGGCGATGAACTGCTAGTGGGGGTCTCCGAGCGACTCCTGACGATTCTCCAGGAGGGCGAGACCATCGCCCGCCTCGGTGGTGACGAATTCTGCATCCTCCTGCCGCAGCTTTCCGTGCCGGAGGACGCCATCGGCCCTGCCAAGAAGGTCATCGACGCCTTCCAAGGACCCTTCCATCTCCAGGGGCACGAACTGCACGTGACCACTTCCGTGGGGATCTCCGTGTTCCCCGTGGACGGCGAGGAATCGGAGGCGCTCCTCAAGAACGCCGAGACGGCGATGTACCGGGCGAAGGAGCAGGGGCGGAACAACTACCAGATGTACGCCTCCATCATGAACGCTACGGCCTTCAAACGTCTCCTGATGGAGAACAACCTCCGGAGGGGCGTGGAGCGGAAGGAATTCACGGTCCATTACCAGCCCATCCTCGACTTGAAGACCCGTCGCATCGTGGGCATCGAGGCCCTTGCGCGATGGCAGCATCCCGACCTAGGTTTGATTTTCCCGGGGGAGTTCATCCCCCTGGCCGAGGAAACGGGTCTCATCGTGCCGATGGGGGAGCACATCATAGGCACGGCCTGCCATGAGACCCAGCAGTGGCGCAAGATGGGTTATCCGGACCTCTACGTGGCCGTCAACCTTTCGGGAAGGCAGTTCCAGCATCCGTCCCTCAAGGAGAGCATCGGGCGTATCCTCTGGGAGACCGGCTTGCCGCCGCAGAATTTCGTCCTGGAGATCACCGAGACCATCGCCATGAAGAACGCCGATGCCACGGTGACCCTGCTTGAGGAATTGACGAAGACCGGTGGACGATTGGCCCTGGACGACTTCGGGATCGGGTATTCCTCGCTGTCCTATCTCAAGAGGTTCCCCATTCACACCTTGAAGGTGGATCAGTCCTTCGTGCGGGACATCCGTTCCGACCCGAACGACGCCGCCATCGTCACTGCGGTCATCGCCATGGCCCACAGCCTGAAATTGCTGGTGGTGGCGGAAGGCGTGGAGAACGAGGCCCAAATGTCGTTCCTACAGGAGTGCGGCTGCGACATGGTGCAGGGATACCTCATCAGCCACCCCCTGCCCGCCGAGGAGTTCGAGTTGCTGCTCAAGGCCGGCAACGGCAAGTTGTGATGAAATTTCCTGACAAGCGACCCGGTTCAAGGGCCGCCGATGAACGCAGATCGATATCGGCAGGCTGAAGGCCGCCCTTCGTATTGAGTCGTCAGCAGTCCGAAGTTCATGAGAACCCGTCTTCATATCGATAACGAGAACATGATCCGGCTGTGAAACCCGCCACAAGGCCTCCCCTCACCCATCCTGCGTCGCGAACACCTCGCTCGAAGGATTGCCTTCTGCCGCTTGCGGGAGAGGGGTGGGGGAGAGGGGCGCCGGTTTGCGATAGGTTCGATCGATGTGAAAACCGTGCCGGATCGGTGCCCGTCACGAAGGTGTTCCCCGAACGGGGAATTCATCGATGCCCGGTAACGCCGTGAATCATCCGTTTCGTCGGCGCGTCTTGAGGGCCCTGTCCATCTCACGCTCGGCCTCGCGGGCTTTCAGCTTCTCCCGCTTGTCCCCCTGGTGTTTCCCCTTGGCCACGGCCAGCCAGATCTTGGCGCGGCCGCCCTTGAAATAGAGGCGGATCGGCACCAGGGTCAGTCCCTTCTCCATGACCCGGTGGGACAATCGGTCCAGCTCGGGCCGTTTCAGGAGCAGTTTCCGGACGCGCATCGGGTCCGGGTTGTACCGGTTTCCCTGCTCGTAGGGCGAGATGTGCATGCCGTACAGGAAGGCCTCGCTCCGCTCGATCCGGGCGAAGGAGTCCTGGAGACTGGCCTTCCCGTTGCGGATGGATTTCACCTCGCAACCTTCCAGCGCGATGCCGGCCTCGATCCCTTCCATGAGGAAATAATCGAAGTGGGCCTTGCGGTTCTGCAGGGTGGGGGCCTGTTCAGGCATCCAGCGACCTCAGGGTGATTCGCTGGGCGACCGGGTCCACGGCGTCCACGCGCACCTTCAGGCGATCACCCAGGCGCACGCGGCGGTGCTGGCCCTTGAGGATCCTAGACGTCTCGTCGTACGCGTAACGGTCGCCGTGGAAGCGCTCCAGCGGGATGAAACCTTCCAGTCCGAAGGGCAGGATTTCGACGAAGGCGCCCCGGTTCACGAGGCCCGAGACGACGCCGGGGAATTCGCGTCCCAGCTTGTCCTGCATGAACTGCACTTCCTTGATCCGGTCGGCTTCCCGTTCGGCGGCGTCCGCTAGCCGTTCGCGGTCGGAGCAATGCGTGGCCAGCTGGTCCAGCTTGGGTCCGGCCGGGGGACGGGAAGTCGTCCATCCCAACGAGGATTTCAATGCCCGGTGGACTTCCAGGTCGGGATAACGTCGGATGGGCGACGTGAAATGGCAGTAGGAGGCGGAAGCCAGCCCGAAGTGGCCCAGGTTGCGGGTGGAATACACAGCCATCCTCAGGGACCTCAAGGCCATGTGGGAGATCAAGGGTTCCAGCGGACCGCCACGAATGGAATCGAGGAGGGCCTGCAGGCCATCGGGCCGGACGAGGTCCTGCACCTTGAAGGGAACGCGGTAGGCACGGAGGACCGAGACCAGTTCCTCCTGGTCCCTGGCCGAGGGGGGTTCGTGCACGCGGTAGAGAGCAGGCGCTTTCCGGGCCGCCAGGTGGGAAGCGACAGCCTCGTTGGCGGCGATCATGAAATCCTCGACGATGCGGTGGGATTCCAGTCGGGGCTTCTTCCGCACGTCGATCACACGGCCCTCCCGGTCGAGGACGGTCTTGACTTCGGGAAAGTCGAAATCCACGGCCCCGCGCTTGACCCGCTCGGCGCGGACGAGTCGCGAGAGCCCCTGCAGGTCCTTCAGGACGCCGAGGACGGGACTGTACTTTTCCTGGACCGTCTTCAAGGCGGTGCCGTCCAGGACTTGTTGAACCTCTTCGTAAACGCCGCGGCGGCGGCTCTGGATCACCGACAGGTCGAAGGCGACGTCGACGGGGAGGCCGGAACCGAAAGGGAAGTCCATGAAGACGCTGACCACCACCCGGGGGACCCGCTCCTTCAGGGAACAGAGGCCGTCCGCCAGGGAGGAAGGCAGCATGGGGAGACAACGGTCCGGCAGATAGAGACTGGTGGCCCTTTCGCGGGCTTCGAGATCGATGGGCCCGCCCTCCCGGACGTAATAGGACACATCGGCGATGTGCACGCCCAGGCGCCAGCCCTTCCGGGTCTTCTCGATGGACAAGGCATCGTCGAAATCCTTGGCGTCCTCCCCGTCGATGGTGAGCACGGGCAGGTTCCTCAGGTCGCGGCGACCCCGGAAATCGTTGGGGCCGGGATCCGTCGGATAGCGGGAAGCCTCGGCGACGGTCAGCGGGGAAAAGCGGTCCGGCCAGTCATGCTTCCGGACCACCATGAGCATGTCCGTTCCGGGGTTCTTCGGATCACCGAGCACCTCGAGGACCTGCCCCTGGAGCGAACGGCCCGGCGCGGGCCAGGTCGTGATCCGGACGACCGCGGCCTGGCCGGGTTGTCCCTGCACGCGTCCCGGCAGGAGCCGGACCGGGTCCTCGAAGCGAGGGTCGGAAGGCCGCAGGATCAGGTGGCCGTGCTCCTTGCTCAGGACTCCCACCAGGGTTTGTCGACCCCGCTTGATGATGGACAGGAATGTGGCCGAGAGTTTCCCCTCCTTGCGGGGATCGGGCGCCACGCGGGCCTTGATGGTGTCGCCGTGCATGACGTCCCGGACTTCGCGGGGCGGCATGAAAGCATCCGGCGATCCGTCCAGCGGAACCAGGAAACCGAAACCCCGCTCGTGCAGGTGGACGATCCCGACCTTCTCGACGCCGACGGGTCGGGAAGACCCGTGGGAATGATGCTTGGGGTGCGGTTTCTTGGCGGGACGGCGATGGCGGGTCATGTCGCTCCTGTGGGGTCCGGATCTTCCGGTGGATAAGGGCGGGAAGCCCGGTGTCCACCTTGACGGTGCCTCCAGGCCTCTCTTATACTACGGCTCCTTCGGATGGGCGACAAGGCCCTTGCCGAAGGGAACCGTGCGGAAGTGGCGAAACTGGCAGACGCGCTAGATTCAGGTTCTAGTGAGGGCAACCTCGTGTGGGTTCAACTCCCTCCTTCCGCACCATGATTCCCCTTCCCGTATCCCTCCCGGCGGACGTTGACCTTGCCGCGCTTTCGTCATAGTCTTTGAGGGTCGTTCGCGTCCCATTCCGTGCATCCAAGAGATGGTGCCCATGCCTCGTGCAAATTACCGGAGGTTCCTCCTCATGTTCATCCTGCCCTTCCTGACCGGCTTGTCCGGTCCCTCCCCGTCGGGCGCCTCCCCGGCCGGCAACGGAGCCGTCACGCGCGTGAAGCTGCCCAATGGAGCCACGGTCCTGGTCCGCGAGGACCCATCCTCGCCCGTGGTGGCCTTGAACATCTGGGTGAAGGCCGGTTCCGTGGATGAGCGCGCCGACGAGAGGGGACTGGCGCACCTCATCGAGCACATGATCTTCAAGGGCACGAAGAAGCGCGGCGTCGGCGAGATCTCGCGCGCCGTCGAGGCCGCTGGCGGGTATCTCAACGCCTTCACGAGCTATGAACACACCTGTTTCTACGTGGTCCTCCCGTCCTCCGAGATCCTCAAGGCCCTCGATATCCAGTTCGACGCCTTCCTCAATTCCTCCTTCGACGCGAAGGAACTCTCCAAGGAGAAGGAGGTGGTCTTCGAGGAGATGCGCATGCGACAGGACGACCCCTGGTCCTGGTCCTGGGAGCAGTTGACGAAGACCGTTTTCCGCGCGAATCCATACCATTGGCCCATCATCGGGGACATGGACATCCTCCGGAAGGTGGATCGCGAGCGGTTGGTGGGCTATTACCGTTCCCGCTACGTGCCGAAAAACAGCGTGATCTCGGTGGTGGGCGACGTGAAAACCGACGAGGTGGTCCGCTGGCTGCGAACTCGGTTCGGGAACGTGAGGGGGCCCAATCCTCCGGCCCGGGTCTTCAGGCAGGACCCCGAACCCCGGACGCTCAAGGTGCACGTCGAGGAGGGCGACGTCAAGCAGGTCTACGCGTCGATCGGTTTCCCGGCCGTCCCCTACGGGCATCCGGATTCCGCGGCGCTCGAGGTGCTGGATTCCATTCTCGGGGAGGGCGGTGCCAGCCGGTTGGGCGTGGCCATCCGCGAGAAAAGCCGTTCCGCCGACGAGATCTCGGCCTCCCATTTCCACGGCAATTACGGAGGCCTTTTCGTGGTCCAGGGGTTGACCGATTCCGCCCGGCTGGACGCCTTCGCCCGCGAGGTTTTCGCCGAGATCGGACGGATCCTCGCATCGGGCGTTCCATCCAAGGAATTGGAGAAGGTGAAGACCAACCTCAAGGCCGCCAAGGTCTTCGAGAAGCAAAGCGTCGACGGGCAGGCCAAGACGCTCGGTTACTGGGAACTCCAGGGTGATTACCGGATGGAGGATGCCTACCTGGCCTCCCTGGACGCGGTCAACTCGGAGGACCTGCGGCGCGTTTGCGCGACCTACCTCCGACCCGCCCGGGCCACCTTCGTCCTCTATCATCCCCGGGGGGAATCCCATTCCTCCGATCCGAAGAGATGGCAGGACCTCTTCCAGCGCGGATGGGATTCCACGGCTCCCCGGGATACGGCCGCCCGGAAAAAGCCCGCACTGGTCCGGTTGCCCCTCTCGAACGGTTCCGAGCTGTGGGTGAAGGAACGGCACGGGGTGCCCCTGGTGTCGATCGGGGCCTTCTTCCGGGGCGGGTTCCGGGACGAGGGTCGCGGGAACGCCGGCTTGACCACGCTGATGACCCGGTGCCTCATGAAGGGAACCCGGAAGCGGGACTTCGTGGCGTTCGCGGAATCCCTGGAATCCCTGGCCGCCCATCTGGACCCGGTCCTGGAGGAGGATTACTGGGGTCTGTCGCTGGACTGCCTGTCCTCCAAGTTCGAGGAGTCCTTCTCCCTGATGAGCGAGGCGCTCCTGGAGCCTCTTTTCGACGAGAAGGAGGTCGCGAAGGAGAGGAACCTTCAATTGGCCGCCATCCGCCGGCTGAAGGACGATCCGGCCGAGTACGGGTTCCTCCAATCCGCTCTCCTGACCTATGCCGGGACCCCCTACGGGCATGAACCCATGGGGACCGAGGAACGCGTGGCCGCCTACCGGGCGAAGGACGTGCGCCGATGGTTCTCGAATGGGGCGGGTACCCGGAACATGACCTGGATCGCGGTCGGCGACGTGGATCCCGATGAACTGAAAAAGCTCATCGAACGGGTCTTCGCCCGGATGAAGGAGGGCCGTCCCGCCTCCATCCGGCACGTCGCGTCCGTACCCCTCGAACCGGCCGAACAGGTCGAGACATTGGACCGGAAGCAGGCCACGGTTCTTCTCGGCTACCAGGCGCCCCGTTTCGACGACCGCGAATACTTCGTCTTCCGTGTCCTGAATGCGGCCCTGAACGGGATGGGCGCCCGTCTTTTTTCGGAGCTCCGGGACAAGCGAAGCCTGGCCTACAGCGTCTATGCCGCCCATGATGCCCTCGCCGGAGCGGGCATCTACCGGGCCTACATCGGTTGCGCCCCCGAGAAGATCGCCGAGGCCCGCAAGGGCCTTCAGGAGGTCCTGGTGTCCCTGGCGGATTCGCCCCTGTCCGAGGAGGAACTGAAGCGCTCCAAGTCCTACATCACCGGTCTTTACCAGGTGGGGCTCCAGTCGAACCGCGCCCAGATGGCCTCCTATGCCCGTTACCAATTGTCGGGCCCGGGCGCCGCCCTCGTGGATGAATACCCGGCACGGATCGCCGCCGTGAGCGCGAGGGATGTGCAGGATGCGGCCTTGCGCTATTTCAAGAAGGGAATCCCGACCTGGGTGATCCTGAAACCGTGACCCGCTGAAGAAATGCCCGACCGACGTTGGACGTGCAGGAGGGAACCATGTTCGTCTTCGCCAATCTCATCCATGCCCTGGCCCGTTTGCTGGATCTAGCCCTGGATGTCCTTTTCTGGGGCATCATCCTGCGCGTCATCCTTTCCTGGGCGGACGCTTCTCCCATGAACGGACTGGTGCGGATCGTCACCGCCGTCACGGAACCGTTGTTAAGACCCTTTCGCCGCCTGCTTCCCCCTTACCGGATGGGCGGCTGGGATTTGTCTCCCCTTTTGGCGTGCCTTGCTATAAAATTCATCCAATCCTTCCTCGTTCCGACGCTCCATCAATGGGCCGGACGGATGAGTTGACCTAAATGAGGGCTTTCGAGCCCGATCAACGGGTGATGCTCGCATGAGAGTCCCATTCCGGGGTCCTTTCTTCTATCGGCTCCTGCTCCTGTTGGTCGCGTTCCCTGCGCTCTCGCCGGCTTACGATGCCTCCCTCCCGCCGGAATCCCACGGCATGGGCATGGGTGGGGCGGTGGCGGCCGTTTCCGGAGGTACCCACGCGGTCCCTTGGAACCCGGCGGGGATCGCGCGCGCCTCCGTACCCATGCTTCAGACCGGGGGAGCCTACCGGCCGGAACCCGAAGGGTTCGGCCTGGATGCCGTATTCCTCTATCCCACCCGGGATCGCACAGTCTTCGCGCTTTCCCATATCACGGAAAAAATAAAGGCGGTCCGCTCGATTTCCTGGGTGGTCGCCTCCGTCGGTGCACCCCTGAGTTCCAACCGGGACCTTCTGTTCGGCGCGAACCTGAAGCATGCCACCCTCCGGGAGGAGGGCCGACCTCGCCGGGGACGCGGCCTAGGCCTGGACCTGGGTTTTCTCTACGACCTCCATCTTCCCACGGGGTCCGACATCCTCACCTTCGCATTGGCGGCGAGGGATGTGAACACCCAGGTCCGGTTCGACGGGAGCGGCGAGGAACCGGTCACGCGTGTCTTCTCGCTCGGTGTGGCCTATCAGAGACCCGATATGCGGATCGAGGCGGATTACGAGACGGTGGACCGCATGCTCTCGAGCAGCCGCTTGAGCGACCGCTTGAAGGTCGGCGTCGAACGCTTCCTGGCGAACCGCAACCTTTCCATCCGCGCCGGTCTCGATGACCTTCTCCGGAGCGGCGGCCGCATCACGGCCGGCTTGGGATACCACCCCAACGGACCGGTCGAGGTGCTCTATGCGGCGGCCCTGAAAGAGGAGACTTCATCCGTCGAGCACCATGCATCGATCGTCTATCGGCTTGACCGTTGGATCCGTCCTGCCGGAGCCGCATCCGGGACTCGCGCCGAGATCGAACTGGTTCCCGGTCGCGACACACCGGGAGCGAACCCGCGGGTCGCCGGAAAGCCCGTCGCGGGCATCCCGTTGAAGAAAAGGGAGATCCTGTTGAGCCCCCAGGCCTTCTCGCCCAACGGGGACGGCCGCAATGACGCCGTCACGGTCATCCTGCCGGCGGTGAGGCCGGGTGAGGTGGCTTCCTGGGAACTCGACTTCGTGGCATCGGACGGACGCCTGGTTCGCCGGATGGCGGGAACGGGACCGCCGCCGCCCCTCCTGCTGTGGGATGGCCGGGACGGCGAAGGGGGCATCTGCCGTGACGGCGCCTATCGGGTCCTGTTGAGGACCCTCGACGAAAGGGCGAACCTCCTGTCGGAGGACGACCGGTCCGTCGAGATCCTCTCCGGAAAGGTCACCTTCGGTTTGGCTTCCAATACCCGTCACTTCTCCCCGCAAAGGGGACGCACCGTCAACTTCTCCGTGACGACCGGTGCGTTGTCCGAAGTGGGGAGTTGGGAATTCGAGGTCAGCGATGCGGGCAGTGGTCGAGTGGTCTATGCGACCCAGGGACAGGGTCGCCTGCCCAAGCGGATCGCCTGGAATGGAAAGACCGCCAAGGGCGTGCCGGCCCCGGACGGAACCTATGTCTGCATGCTGGTGGCCGAGGATCGTGCCGGGAACCGGCTGGAAGGGGACGCGGTCCGGATCATCGCGGATTCGCAGGCTCCCGAGTTCCAGGTGAAGGTCCAGGAACCCTGGTGGGATCCCGCCGCCGGTCCGGGTCGGATCGGCTTGACGGCGGCGGACCGGAACGGCGTTTCCGAGTGGCGCCTCCAGTTGGCAGACGACGAGGGCAGGGAGTTGAGGGTTTTCACGGGCCGCGGGGATCCCCCCCGTGAGATCGCTTGGGACGGCCGGGACGACCGGGGTACGATCCTGCAGCCGGGTTCATTCGTTCTGCTGCGCTTGACGGGGGCGGACGACGCCGGGAATATCGGGTCCTCCGACGAGAACAGCCTCCAGGTGGCGGTCCATCCCCCGGCGGACAAGACCCAATTGACCTTGAACCTGACCACGGTCCATTTCGAGAAAGGCTCCGCCGAGCTCACCGATGCCTCGAAAAGGGAACTGGCCCAGGCGGCCCAGTCCATCAAGCCCTATCTGTCCAAGAGCGTCGTCGTCCTCAAGGGATACGCCTCTCCGGACGAGTCGGGAGACCTGCTTCGGCTGACCCGCCGTCGCGCCGTGGCGGCGCGGCGCGAATTGGCCGATGCACTAGGCGTGCCGGAAGGAAGGCTCCTGGCCGTCGCCCTGGGGGATCGGGAACCCCTCCAAACCTCCTCGGGGAAGGCCGCGGACGAGAAGCAACGGCGTGTGGTCGTGACGCTTTACGCCCAGCAATGACGCGGGTGGGTCCGCAGTATCCGGGGATCGGACAGACCCTCCGTTTTTCAGGCTCCCGCCCCGTTCCCGCTCCGGGGACGTCCTAGGCGTTCCCGCCCTTGATTTGTTAAGATGGGTACGAAGCGTTCCGCTGAAAGGCTCGTGCCGTCCCATGAACAAAATCATCCACCTGGTGATCCTGGCCCTGCTTGCCTTGGGGGCGAGCCAATTCATCCTCCAGCACAATCGGGCCTCCCTTCGGGATGGGATTCGGGTCTCCATCGAGGTCTGGGATGTCCCTCCCCGTTCATTGCCGCTCCAGCGGAAACTCTGGGAGGAAACGGTCCGCCGATTCGAGGAACTGCATCCGGAGATCCGGATCCTGGGGGTCGAGCGGCAATACAGCCCCGAGGAATTCATCACCGTCATGGCGGGCGGAAAGGGTCCGGATGTGGTGAAGGTTTGGGCCGGCAACATCCAGACCCTGGCTTCCCTCGGCTTCCTGGCCCCCATCGACGATTACGCGGCGAACTGGAGCCAGAGGGACTTCGTGAAGCCCGTCCTCTGGGAATCGGTGAGCGTTGGGGGCAGGTCATACGGGGTCCCGGCGGACACCTATTTCCTGTTCCTCCTCTACCGCAAGGACCTCTTTTCACGGGCCGGGTTGGATCCCGAGGCCCCTCCCGCCACCTGGGACGAGATGGTTTCCTGCGCCAAGGCTTTGACGGACCGTTCGCGCGGCCGCTACGGGATCGGCCTGGTCCCTAAGACGTGGTACTTCCAGGATTTCGTATGGCAAGCCGGCGGAGAGATGGTCCGTATCGACGAGAAGGGAAGCGTCCGGGCCGCCTTCCACGAGGCTCCAGCCGTGAGGGCCCTGACGTTCTGGAAGGACCTGCGTTGGAAGCACGACGTCCTTCAGCCCAACCTTTTGACCCGGGAGGACGAACTCCTTCACCTCTTCGCGCTCGGCAAGGTGGCGATGATCTTCGGCGTCGGGAACGACCTGCCGCCGCTTCTCGCCCGTTACAGGATGGACCCTTCCTCCGTGGGGATCGCGCCGCTCCCGGCGGGACCCTCGGGAAGGGCCGCCCACCTGGGAGGCCAGGTCTACGTGATGAACACGACGTCATCGAAGGAACGCAAGGACGCCGCCTGGGCTTTCATCGAATTCGAGTTGTCACCGGCCAATCAGCTTTGGAAATGGAACCGGATGAACGAGTTGAGCATGCCCGTCTTCCCGGGCGCCTTCTCCTCCACGACCGAGGTCGCGAATCTTCCCGAATTCGCCATGGTTCAGGACGCGATCCAGACGGCACGGATCGAACCTCATGTTTCCGGCTGGCCGCAGGTCCGCCAGCTGCTGGATCAGGAACCCCTCCAGGCCGTCCTCCTCGATCCCCGGGAGGACCCGGCTACGCTGCTTTTGGCACACGCGCGCAAGGCTGACCGGGAGATCTTCTCGCGCTGGTATCCTCAGGAATGAAGGCGGGTTCAAAACTCGTGCCGGGGCCGGGATGGCTGGCACGGAAAGGAGGGAGTTGAATGGCCGATTCCTACAAGCCCTTTTCCATCTACGACGATGAGGAGGAACCCAAGAAACCCAAGTCGTATTATGACGAGCCGGAGAAGGAAACGGGCGGCTTGGGTCTTGAGATCCAGGATGGCGGCGCCAGCGAGGACGACGAAACCCGTCGCCGACTGATGGATCAATTGAGCCAGCCGCTCCCTCCGGAGAGGGGGACGGAACGACCTTCCCCGGAAGCGGAAGCGTCACCCTTCCTGCACGGTCAGGCGGAGGAGGGCGTCGAGGAGCGCTCGCGCCGCATCATCCGCGAAAGGCGCCAGACCGGGAAGATCCACGACCGGCGACGGACCGCCTCCATCTTCGACAAACCCGTCGAGGCCGACCGTCCCATCCGCCCGGGACACTCCTCCTGGCATCCCTTCGGATACCGCTCGGCGGCCCAATGGTTCATCCTGCCGGCATTCCTCGTCTTCGCGCTCTTCTACCTGTACCCGACGATCATGGGTTTCCAGATCAGTCTGACCCACTTCGACCCCCTGGGGAAGAGCGTTCCGGTCGGCCTGGACAACTACCGCCGGGCACTCGCGGATCCCCTTTTCTGGCAGACCGTGGTGAACGCCACGGCCTTCACGCTCCTTTTCCTGGTGGTGGGTTTCTGGCCGCCCATCCTCCTGGCCGTTCTCCTGAACGAAGTGACCAAAGGGAAGGGTCTCCTCAAGTTCATCTATCTCCTGCCCTTCATTCTTCCCGTGATCCCCGTCGCCAACCTGTGGAAATGGATCTTCGACCAGGGGTTCGGCATCCTGAACGCTTCCATCGCCATCCTGCTCGGCATCCCGAATCCCCACATCGGGTGGTTGACGGATCCCCGCCTGGCCCTGCTTTCCATCGTGTTCATGTTCGCGTGGAAGAACACGGGCTGGTTCATGCTCATCTACTATGCGGCCCTCCAGAACATTCCCGAGGAGATCTACGAGGCCGCCGAGCTGGACGGCGCCGGTTTGACACGCCGTTTCGTTTCCGTCACCCTGCCCTGGTTGCGTCCCGCGATGGGCATCCTTTTCATCATCCAGGTCCTCCTCACCTTCCAGATCTTCACGGAAGTCTATGTCATGACCAACGGAGCTCCCATGCATGCAACCGAGGTCCTGGGAACCTACATCTACAAGACCGCCTTCGGCGCGATGGACATGGGTTATGCGGCGGCCATGGCCATGCTGATGTTCCTGGCCCTGGCGGTCTTCTCGATCGTCCGGATGATCCAGCTGAGGCGCGCCCATGGATAAGGCGGAAACCGTGAAACAGCCGGTCCCTCCTGGGCCGAATCCGTTCGTGTGGGAATCGCAGGTTCGCGGGATCCTTTCCCGTCGGGATCGTCGGGATCCGGCCCTTCGTTTCTGGATCATGGTGGCCTATGCCGTCCTGGTCGCCGGCGCCCTTGTCACCCTGGCCCCCCTGGTCTGGATGGTGCTGGGATCCTTCAGGACCTCCGAGGAGATGTACCGTATCCCCCAATCTTTCCTCCCAGGCAGTGCGGACGCATCGAACTACCGGGAAGCGTTGCGTCTCATGCCGTTCGCCCGATACCTTTTGAATTCCTTTTTGATGTGCGCCGGGGTCGTGACCGGCCAGGTCCTGATCTGCGCGATGGCGGCCTACGCCCTGTCCAAATTGCGGCTCAAGTTCGCCCCCTTCGTGCTTTTCCTCTTCCTGACCAGTCTCATGATCCCCGTCGAGGTGCTGATCATCCCCCTGTACCTGGTCATGAAGTTCTTCCCGTTCGGCCCGGCCCTCCCGAATATCAATCTCCTGGACACCTATCCGGGCCTGGTCCTGCCCTCGCTCTTCTCGGCGTTCTCCATCATGCTGATGAAGGAGTACTTCGATTCCATTCCGGACGAGATCGTCTACGCCGCCCGCATCGATGCGGCCGGGGAATGGCGCATCTTCAGCCAGTTCGTCCTTCCGATGTCAAAACCCGTTCTCGCGATCCTTTCGGTCTTCGCCTTCGTGAACACATGGAACAGCTTCTTCTGGCCCCTCATCGTCCTGAACGATCCCGGCACCTATCCCCTCGTCCTCGGCATCCAGAAGCTCATTGCCACGGGGGAACCCTGGAACGTGGTCATCGCGGCCCTGACCCTGGGATCGATCCCTTCGCTTCTCATCCTCGCTTTTTTCCAGAGGACCCTTGTGCGGGGTATCGCCTACACCGGGATCTACGGTTGAGGAACGCCGATTTCGTCACGATCCGGGAAGTGAGGGACTGGGTTTCCGCCCGTCTTTCGCCGGACCGTCTGCGGCACGTGAAATCGGTCGTACGATGCTCGAAGCGGCTGGCGCGAAGGCACGGCCTCCCGGTTTTGAAGGCCGAATTGGCCGCCTGGTTGCACGACGCGGCCAAGGAGATGAAACCCGCTAGGATGCGGAGGATCATGGCGGGAACGCCTTTCGGTTGGGACCGTTGGGAACGCCGCATTCCCGCCTTGAGGCATGGCCCTGCCGCAGCGGCCCTGGCCTGGAAGGTCTTCGGAATCCGGGATCGCGAGGTCCTGGCCGCGATCCGACACCACACGATGGGACGACCCCGGATGGGACGGTTGGAGACCCTGCTTTTCCTGGCCGATACCATCGAACCGGGGCGCGATTTCTCGGGTGTCCACAAGGTGCGCCGCATGGCGCGAAGGGGCCTCGAGGTAGGCGCCTTGGTCAAGGCGGCCTCGTCCCACGATCATCTGAGGCGCCGGGGGAAGGATGTCCATCCCCGGCTCCTCGAGACGCGAGATTGGTTGATGCGACGTTCAGGGAAGAATCCGCGGAGTAACCCATGAGGAACTGGAAAAGCATCCTGGGAGTCCTGGTCCTGCTGGCGGCCGTTTCCGCGGCCAGCCAGAAGGCCTTGTCCCGCTTTCCGGTCGATCTCCTGCTCCTGAGGGTGGAGGGTAAGGAGGTCGAGGCCTATCGCATCGGGTTGTACCTGAACGGGCGCGAGACCGCGGTGGAGTCGCTCCGTCTCGATGCGTCGCAGAAGAAGTCGGTCGTTTCGGCGGTCGATCGACGGGATAAGCGACCGCTGATCCTTCTCGCGAGGGAAACAGGCGGCTGTCGTTTCGTGGCGGCCCAGAAGGGCGGAGGGAACAACTGGCCTTGGTATCTCGGCGGCCCGAAGGAAGCCGAGGACACGGTCTCGAACATCGGCCGTGGCGTGAAACGGTATCTGTCCCTTGTCTCCGGTCCGATCCCCTCCCCGGCCTATGAGGTCACGGCACCGGCACCGGAAAGCGGAAAGGGGGCCGGCCTCGAGCTGCACCCCGAGGATTGGATCGAGACGCACCCGTTGGGCCAAGCGTCCCCCACGCCGGCGATCCTGCCGGCCGTGAAGGTGGAAATACTCAACGATTGTGGTATAAAAGGTGCCGCCGACGGGATCGCCCGCGCCCTGAAAAGGCCCGGCATCGACATCTTCTTCGTCGGCAACACGCCTCGTTACCGTTATCGCAGCACGAGGGTTCAATCCTCGGTGGGTGTTCCCGTCGTGCTCCAGGAGATCCTGGAACAGATGGGTTTCTCCGAGTCCTCGGTGGAGAAGGTCCCTGCGGGTCGCCGTAAGGCCGATGTGACGGTCATCGTGGGCCGGGATTACCGCAAAGTACTGGAGCGAATGAATGCCCGAAGCGCCGACTGACCGCCAGGTCATCAAGCAGTTGTTCTCCAACCCGACCGGACGGAACCTGCTGGCCATCTGGTACCGGGTGACCGGATCGCGTTTCCCCATGTCGGTGGTATGCGACCTGTTGGGCACCAACGAGGAGACCGCCGAAAGCAAGATCCAGGTGATGTCGGGCCTCGGGCTGGCCAATATCGTCACCGACTCGAAGGGCGAACGAATCGTCGATTTCCTGATCTGCCCGAACGACGAACTCGTCGTCACCATCGAGGATTTCCTGGACAGCCGCAAGGGCGAGTTCGACAAGGTCGAGGCGAAGGTCCGCTCCCTCCTCTATCTCACCCTCCTCAATTACCCCGTCTGATCCCATGGACACCGAGATCTTCCAAATCAAGGAATCACTGGCCGCTTCCCTGAGAGAGGCCATCGAGGGACTCGCCCCCTCCGACCTGCCGCTGCCGTTGGAGGCGCCGAAGGATCCCGGGCACGGCGACATGTCCTCGCCGGTGGCCATGGCCCTCGCCCGGCTTCTCAAGCGCCCCCCCTTGGAGATCGCCCGCGAGGTCCTGGGGCGCCTGGAAGCGGATCCCCGACTCGTCGCGAAGGTCGAGGCGGCCGCCCCCGGCTTCATCAACATCCACCTGGAGAGCGGCATCCTGGGGGGGAACCTGAAGTCGGCCCTCGAAAGGGCCGCCGAGTACGGGGCCAACCGCCAGGAGGCCGGCCATCGCGTTCTCCTCGAATTCGTGAGCGCCAATCCGACGGGTCCCTTGAACGTCGTGAGCGCCCGGGCGGCCGCATTGGGCGATTCGATGGCGCGCCTCCTGCGGGCTTCCGGCGCGAAGGTCCACTGCGAATACTACGTCAACGACGCGGGGGTCCAGGCGCGCCTGTTCGGCGAGTCCCTTCTGGCCGCCTGCCGCCGGGTGAAGGGCGAGAAGGCCGACGCCCCGGAGGGCGGTTACCAGGGCGCCTACATGGAGGATCTGGCACGCGAATTCCTGGCCGATGCCGATTGGAGCCGCCGCATCGAGTCCGTCCCGGTGGGGTTGGCGGGCGAACTCGGGACCGCCGGCATGGCGAAGGTGATCGCTTGGCACCAGGCCTCCCTCGCGCGTTACGACGTGGTTTTCGACCAGTTCTACTCGGAGCAAAAGGAACTTCGCGAAACGGGGAAAGTGGACCGTTGCGTGGCGGCCTTGAAGGAGAAGGGGCTCACCTACGAATCGGAAGGCGCCCTCTGGCTCAAGGTCTCGGAGCACGGGGCGCCCAAGGACGAGGTCCTCATCAAGCGCGACGGATCGCCCGCGTATTTCGCGCCCGACATCGCCTACCACCTGGACAAGCACGATCGGGGGTACGACCGGTTGGTGGATATCTGGGGTCCCGACCACCACGGCCACATCCAACGGATGAAATCGGCCCTGGCGGCCTCCGGGATGTTCGGCGGCAGTTTCGAGGTTCTCATCGCGCAGCAGGTCAACCTCCTGCACGGAGGCGAGAAGTTCAAGATGTCCAAGAGGGAAGGCCGCTTCATCACGATGGACGAACTCGTGGACGAGGTCGGGAAGGACGCCGCGCGCTTCTTCTTCAACATGAGGGGCGCCAGCGCGCACCTGGATTTCGACCTCGAGGTGGCCAAGAAGCAGAGCGACGAGAATCCCGTCTTCTACGTCCAATACGCCCATGCCCGGATCTGCAGTCTCCTGGGCAAGGCCGCTGAACACGGCGTGGAAGCCGACCGCGAAGGCGTCTATTACGGGCGTCTTACGGAGCCGGAGGAACGGATCCTTCTCAAGAGGATCTGGGAGTATCCGGAGTGGGTGGCCGGCAGTGCCCGGGCGTTGGAACCGCATCGCATCGTGACTTTCCTTCAGGGATTGGCGGCCGATTTCCACGTCTTTTACGGAAAGCACCGCATCCTCGGCGCTCCCGACGGTCTGGACCAGGCACGGGCCGCACTCGCCGAGGGCGTCCGGCAGGTCCTTCGGAACGGCCTCTTCCTCCTGGGTGTTTCCGCGCCCGAGCGGATGTGATCCGGACCCGAAAAACCCAGGAGCCGGTCCGTCCGCACGGACCCGTTGATCGGGTGGACATCGACGGGCTAATGGGTGGTCATTCCCCAAGGAGCGTTGAATGAATCCGCGCCAATGGATCCTTTACCTTTTGCTCCTGTCCCTCCTGGTCGGGTGCGGGTCGAAGCATCCGTCCCCTCCTCCCGGGCCGCCCTGGTGGGGAACCGTGAAGAACCACGTCTCGCTCGGAGAATATGACAAGGCGTTGGCCGTACTGCAGGACCAGACCTCGCGGGTCCCGTTGCCGAATTACGCCGAAGAGGCCCTTTTCCTGGAGGGCTATCTCCAGGCGCATGGCCGATTCGATTTTCGCAAGGCCCGTCAGCCCCTCCAGACTCTCGTGGACTCCCAGCCACGGCACCGACTCGGCGCCTCCGCCCTGCGTCTCCTGGGCGATTGCTATTACCTGGATTCCCTCTATGATCCGGCTCGCCGGCAGTACCGTGCCCTCCTCGAACTCCACGGAAAGCAGGGACAGGGGGCCTATGCCTTGTACCAGACGGGCAACTGTTGGGCCCAGCAGGACGACCCGGGCCGGGCCTTGACGTCCTGGCGGGAGGCGGTCGATCAGTACCCGACGGATCCCTGGGCCGTCCAGGCCCAGTGGCAGGTGGTCAACGTCTATGTGTCCTTGGACGACCCGCAGATGGCGCGTCCCGAACTGGAAAAGCTCTCGAAGATGAGCCGGGACCCTGCTATCGCGGCAGCGATCGAGTTGTCCCTCAAACGGCTGGAAGCCGCCTCTCGAGCGGGGATGGGAAAATGATCCTGGCCCCTCTCGCCGCGGGAAGCGCCGCCCTGGCCGTTTTCCTCCTGGTACGACGGCACGTGCACATCCCGATGCTGCTGTCCACCTCGCGGAAGGATCGCTCCCCGGGGCTCTGGAAGCGATGGCAGGAACGCCGGGCCTCGCAGGCACGCAGGAGCGTTTCGCTCGAAATGCTGCCCCAGGCC
>CAZGWJ010000049.1:0-19450 GCA_964529445.1 uncultured bacterium | reverse complement strand
TCCGGCAAGAGCGTGTGCGTGAACGTGATCGTAGCGAGCCTCCTCCTCCGTTCCACTCCCGAGGAGGTTCGTCTGCTTCTCGTGGACCCCAAGCGCGTCGAGATGACCACGTTCCAGGGTTTACCGCACTTGGCCGTGCCGGTCGTGAACGACCCCAAGGAGGCCCAACGGGCCCTCAAGTGGTTGGTCTCGGAGATGGAGGAGCGCTACCACAAGCTGGCCCACGCGGGCGTGCGGGACATCGACACCTACAATGCCAAGGTCCTGAAGAAGAGGGCCGAGGGGACGGCCGACGAGGATACGCTGTACTACATCGTGGTCCTGATCGACGAGTTGGCGGATCTCATGATGACGGCCAAGGACCAGGTGGAGGATGCCATCGCGCGTCTCGCCCAGATGGCCCGGGCTGTCGGCATCCACCTCGTTCTGGCCACTCAGAGACCCTCGGTCGAGGTCATCACGGGGACGATCAAGGCCAATTTCCCCTCCCGGGTGGCTTTCCAGGTCTTCTCGAAGGTGGATTCGCGCACCATCTTGGACGCGAACGGCGCCGAGGCCCTCCTGGGCCGTGGCGACATGCTCTATCTGCCTTCGGGTACCCCGAAGCCCGTGCGACTTCAGGGCGCCTACGTCACGACCGACGAGGTCGAGCGCCTGGCCGATTTCTGGCGATCACAGGGCGAACCCGACTATGCCGTGGACCTCTCCGAGAAGGCCCGGGAACTGGTCTCGGAGGACAGCGAAGATGACCTCTACGATGAGGCCGTCGAGGCCGTCGTCCTGGCCAAGCAGGCCTCCACGTCCCTCCTGCAACGGAGGCTGAAGATCGGTTACGGCCGGGCGGCCCGTCTTCTGGATGACATGGAAAAGCGCGGGATCGTGGGTCCTCCGGACGGGAACAAACCGCGCAAGGTGTTGGTCAAAAACTTGGGGGACCTTCCTGGCGAGGGCGGGACCCCGGACGGCACCTCGGACGAGGAGGAGAACGATGAGAACGGGAAAGACTAGGTTCCTGGCGGCGGCGACCACGGTGATCCTGGCCGCCTTTCTTGCGGTTTCGCATGCGCGGGAAACCCTCCCGACACCGGGACGGGCGGAACCGCGCGTGTCCCCCGCGCCGACCCCGAAGAAGGCGGTCCAGATCAAGCCGAAACCGAAGCCCCGGAAACAAACGACCCCTGTTTTGTCCCCGACGAAGACCCCGAAGCCGAAGAAAGGGAAAAGCGTCCCTTCGCCGACGCCCACGGTGGTTCCTGCAGGCGATCCCGCCGCCGATGCGGAAGGTCTCCTCGATGGGGGGGCGGTCATGGGATTGAGCGTGAAGGAGATCTCCCGGCGCGTGGATGCGGCCCAGGCGGCCATGAAGGACGTCCGCATGGAGTTGAAGATGGAGATGAAAGACGCCCTTTCGGGGGTCAAGCAGAACGTCCGGGGCGTCGTGGTCATGAAGAACCCCGGCAAGGTGTTCGTCCATTACACCCATCCCATCGAGCAATTCCTGTATATCCGGGATGAGGTCATCCAGATGTACCAACCCACCCAGAACATGGTGTATAAACAGAAGGCGGGCAAGGGGGGGGAGCCGGTCTACCTGGGGGTCGGCCATGAACTCAACCAGTACATGGCCATCAGCCGTGTGTCCGTCGTCCAGGAGACCTCGGAGGAGGTGACGCTCCTCCTGGTGCCCAAGGTTTCGGATGCCCTCTTCGAGCGCATGCGGGTGGTCGTCAACAAGAGGACTTGGTGGCCCGTCCAGGTGCGCATGCAGTCGCCCTCGGTGGAGACCAAGGCGACTTTCCAGAAGTTCCGGTTCGACGAGGGTGTGCCGGATTCGACGTTCGAATTTTCGCCCCCGGATGACGCACAGACCGTGGAAGGAGCGGTGTTCTAAATGAGCGTGGGATCCGATTTGCGCCAGATGAGGGAGTCCAAACGAATCACGCTGGAACAGGTCTCCCAGAAGACCAAGATCGCCATGAAGTACCTGGAAGCCCTCGAGTCGGACCAGTTCGACATCTTCCCCTCGGATACCTATGCCAAGGGGTTCCTGCGAGCCTACGCCAAGGTTGTGGGGGCTGATCCGGGCATCATCACGCGGCAATACGAGGAGGAGGTGGTCCCGAAGCCCGTCCCGGTCCGGCCCCTCGTCGAGATGCCGACCCCCCGGAGCCATGCGCTCTTCGAGAAGCGGCGCATGCCCGATCCCGTATCCCAGCCGACGCCCCAGGATTTCCTCATCACGTTCGACGAGGATGCGGAAGCGGGCCGTGAGGAGACGGTCCCGTTGAAAACTGAACCCTTCCTGCGGCGGGACAAGGCGCTGATCCCTCCGGGTGCCTGGAAGAAACCGCTCAAGAACGCCGCGATCGTCCTGGTCTGCCTGATCGCCGCCTATTACGCCTGGTCGTTCTTCCAGGCTCACCCCATTCGTTTCCCGGAACGGAAGGCGGCGGTTCCCGTCCCGGAGACGCCCACCCCCCATGCGGAGGTCGCGCAGAAGGGCAAGGCCGTCCCGCCGACCCCCGTTCCCACGCCGACGGTCGCGGTCGCGAAGCGCGAGCCCGCGCAGGTTCCCAAGGCGGTCGAGGCCAAAGCGGATTCGAAGGACGATCGTTCCGTGCAGGGTGCCGTGCCCCTGACCTTCGATGACAAGTACCGTCATATCGTGCTCAAGGGCCGGGAGGAATCCTGGGTCCTGGTCGGGATGGACGGGGTCAAGACCTGGGAATTCGTCCTTGCCAAGGGGGCCGTCAAGTCGTTCAAGGCCGAGAAATACTTCACCGTCAAGCTGGGGAATGCGGCGGGAGTTGACCTCTGGTACGACGGCGAGCCGCAGGGTGTCCTGGGCGCTCCCGGCCAGGTCCTGGAACTCCGCCTGCCGAAAAATTAGGAACGGAAACATTTCACCGCAGGGACGCAGGGCCCCTTCGGGGCCACGCAGAGAATGACCGTTCGAACGGATCGGCTTTCTCTGCGGCTCTGTGACTCTGCGGTCAACGGGGTGTTCGGGTGGCAGACGCTTCCTCGTTCGACGTGGTCTCCGAGGTGGACCTCCAGGAGGTCGATAACGCGGTCAACCAGGCCCTCAAGGAGATCGGCCAGCGTTACGATTTCAAGAACTCCAAATCCTCCATCGAACTGAAGCGCACCGAGAAGGAACTGCACCTGTCCTCGGACGACGAATCGCGTCTCAAGGCCGTCGTGGAGATCCTCCAGGGCCGCATCGTCAAGCGAGGCATCTCCCTCAAGGCCCTCGACGCCCAGAAGGTGGAGCAGGCCTTCGGGGGAACGGCCCGCCAGGTCGTCAAGATCGTGTCGGGTCTGCCGATGGATGCCGCCAAGGACATCGTGAAGCGCATCAAGGATTCGAAACTCAAGGTGCAGGCCTCCATCCAGGAGAACAAGGTGAGGGTCTCGGGCAAGAGCCGGGATGACCTCCAGGCCGTGATCCAGATGCTGAGGGGTTCCGCCGACATCAAGGTCCCACTGCAGTTCGTCAACTATCGTTGACGGAGCGGTCCCGGCAGGGGACCGTAGCCGAAGGTTGACCTTCTCGAATGCCCGAAAGGAGCGGTCCGTGAAACCCTTTACTCAGGTGATGCAGGATTCCTGGGAGCGCAACCTGAAGGTCTGGCCGCTCTTTGCCTGGCAGATGGGCATCGAGGTCCTCCGCATTGTCACGCTCATTCCCTGCCTTCTGATCGTATTCATCCCGCTTTGGAAGTCCAAGGCGGACTTCGCGGGCGCCGATTGGAGCCGGCTCTCCGACTCGCTCGTCAAGCTTCTCTGGCAGTCCGGGTGGTGGAAGCTCGCCCTCGCCATGTTCCTCCTCTACATGGTGTGGTGGCTCATCATCGAGGCCCTCGTGAACGGCGGGATCTTCGGCCGCCTTTGGGCCTGGGCGGGATCGAAGGAGGGTTTCTCCTTCAAGGAATACCTGCGCGACGGGCTTCGCTTCTTCCTTCCCCTGATCACCCTCCATCTCATGACCACGGCCATCATGCTGTTGGTTGTGGGCGTGCCCGCTTTCCTGATCGGCATGGCGGGAGCGTCCGCTCGATCCGGCGCCGAATCGGGAGCGGCGATCCTGCCTCTTCTCGGGTTAGGGCTCCTGGTCGCGATTCCGGCGGGTCTCGTTCTAGCGGTCGTGGCCGTCTGGTGGCTGGTCGCGCGGGGTTACATCACATCGGGTCACCCCTTTTCGGAATCGCTCCGCCTTTCCTTCCGGAAATGCATGGCCGACAAGGGCCGCGTCTTTTGGGGGTTGAACCTGATGTTCCTGCTTCTTTTCGTGGGCCTGATGGTCGTGAGCATGGTCTTCGGCATCCTGCAGGCCGTCCCCCTCGTAGGCGTCCTGTTCAGCGTGGTCAATTTCCTGGTCAGCACCGTGACGACCGCCTTCCTGGCCGTCTTCGTGCCCTCGGTGATCGTCACCTATCTCGACGAAAAATAAGACGGTTTCATCACCCCGGGGTCTCGAAAGGGGTGAAACCGTTAATGCCAAGAATTCGGTTTGAGGAGTCGCTGGAATCGAGTCGTACTATTGTTCTTCGTGTCTTCGTGGTGATATTCTTCCGGTATGGAACTGAAGACCCGGGGTTTCGCCCTTTCCTCCCGTCCCCAGGGGGAGGCCGACCGATGGGTCCGTTTCTTCACCCTCCATGCCGGTCTGATCCGCTCCTCCGTGAGAGGGGTCCGCAAACAGGGCGGCAAGCTGGCCGCCTCCCTCGAATTGTTCACCGAGTCCGATCTCGTCTTGAACCGGAAGGGAAGCGGTGACTTCAACCGCTTGACCCAGGCGAAGGTCCTTTCCAGTCACGCGGATCTCAAGAAGACCCTGCCCTCCATTTCGATCTTGCAGGTCTTTTCCGAGGTCTTGGAGCAATCCCTGCCTGACGGGGAAGCCCACCCGGAGATTTATGCCCTCGTTCTTGAGTCCCTGGACGTACTCGGGGAATCAAAGGATGGGAGCGACCGGGAGCGGGTCCTTGCCTCCCTGGTTCTCCACCTGCTCGACCAGTTGGGGTATCCCCTCGAACTCGCACGCTGTGTCGAGTGCGGCGCGTCCCTGACCCGGACATCTGCGGTCCTTGTTCCGCATCGCGGCGGGGCGCAATGTCCGGATTGCTCCCCGGGTTCCTCCGGCCTTCGTCTCTCTCCTTCCGCCCGGGCCGTCGTCGAGAAGCTGAGGGAATGGCCCATCCGGAGGGCCCTTGTCCTGAAAACGGGTCCCGACGTCTCCCGGGGTGTTTTCAAGACCGTGTTGGGATATCTGGAAAGGACGTTGGAAAATCCCATGAAGGCGTTTCCGTACTATCTCCAGGTGGTCGGTTTAAAGCGTGGATGAGGCCTTTTCCCGGTTTACCCTTGCGTTCAAGCCCGGCATCCCGTATTTTTAAGCCCTGTTTCTCATCCTTCAGCGAGGCCTGAAATGTCCCTGACGTTCCAAGACCTCATCATGCGGCTCAACCAGTACTGGAGCGAGCAGGGTTGCGTCGTCCAACAGCCCTACGACCTCGAAAAAGGCGCGGGAACGTTCAACCCCGCCACCTTCTTTCGCGTCCTCGGCCCGGAACCCTTCTCGGCCGCTTATGTGGATCCTTGCCGCCGGCCGAAGGACGGGCGTTACGGCGAGAACCCCAACCGCATGCAGCATTACTATCAGTACCAGGTTATCCTCAAACCCAGTCCCGAGCGCATCGTCGATCTCTACCTTGAGAGTTTGGAGCGCATCGGCATCCTTCAGGATGAGCACGACATCCGCTTTACCGAGGACGACTGGGAATCCCCCACCCTGGGGGCCTCGGGGCTCGGCTGGCAGGTCTGGATGGATGGAATCGAGATCACCCAGTTCACTTACTTCCAGGTGACGGGAGGGCTTGAACTCAAGCCCGTGGCTGGCGAGATCACCTATGGCTTGGAACGAATCGCAGCCTGCATCCAGGGGGTCTCCTCGGTGTGGGATCTTCAATACGGGGGACAGGGTCTGACCTACCGGGATATCTTCCACCAAAGCGAACGGGAGTTCTCGGCCTATAATTTCGAGCACGCCAACGTGAAGATGCTCCTGCGCCACTTCAAGGATTACGAGGCCGAGGTGCATCGCCTGCTGGGCTTGCGACTCATGTGGCCGGCTTACGATTACGTCATCAAGGCATCCCACACCTTCAACCTGTTGGACGCCCGGGGGGCCATCTCGGTGGCCGAACGGACCACCTACATCGGACGAGTGCGGGCCATGGCCAAGGCCGTCGCCACGGCCTACGTGAAGGAGCGGGAAGAACTGGGTTTCCCGCTGTTGAAGAAGTAGGGGGACCCGCTTTGAAAAGTCTGATGCGTGAAGATGGGGGGGTTTTGAAAACACAGCGGTTCTTCGCGTCTTCGTGGTGAACCGTCGTCGCCGTTACCCCGGGGACGTTTTTCGAGTCTTTGGCGTTGCAAGGAAGTGTCGCGTCTTCGATCCAATGAGCATTTCTTCGTGCCTTGGTGTCTTCGTGGTGAATTCGTAAGGCTGGAGTCGTGATGAACCTGAAAGACGCGGTGCTCGAGATCGGATGCGAGGAGATCCCCTCCTCCTATATCCGTCCGGCCATGGACCAGATGGTGGCCGCCGCCGAATCGTCCCTCAAGGACCATCGGATCGGTTACGAGCATCTTTACACCTATTACACGCCCCGTCGGCTCGCCCTCTATTTCAAGGGCTTGCCCGAGATGCAGGAGACCGAGGCCAAGGAGGTCACGGGTCCCCTGGTGTCGGTGGCGTTCGACGAGCACGGCCTTCCCACCAAGGCCGGTGAGGGTTTTGCGCGCGCCCAAGGGGTTTCCGCCGCCTCGCTCAAACGCAGGATGACCCCCAAGGGCGAGGTGGTGGTGGCCCTTCGCAAGACAGGGGGGCGACTCACCTCCGAGATTCTCGCCGAGGTCTTTCCCGAGGTCCTTCGCAAGCTCCGTTTCCCCAAGGTCCAGCGTTGGGGCGACGGGGATTTCCTTTTCGCCCGTCCCATTCGATGGATCTGTGCCGTGTATTCCCGTACCGTCATTCCCTTCGAGGTGGGCGGTGTCCGATCCAACCGGCACACGTTCGGTCTGCGTGCCCTCAAGCAGGGACCCATGGACCTGGACGACGCATCCGATTACCTCGAGGTCCTGCAGAAGGGCGGGATCGTGGCCAATCCGGCCGAACGATTGCAGGCGATTCGGGAGAAGATCCAGGAGGAGGCCCAGAAACGGGGTGTCAAGGTTATCGAGGACTTTGAGCTCCTGAAGGACGTGAACAACCTGGTCGAGGCCCCGGAGGTCGTCGTGGGGGCCTTCGATCCTAAATATCTGGAATTGCCGGCTCCCGTCATCATCACCGCCATGCGCGAGCACCAGAAGTTCTTCGCTCTTTCCGACGCCGAGGGAAGGCTTCTGCCGGCTTTTGTCGCGGTCATCAACGGCCGTCCGAAGGACGATGCGGTGGTGGTTCGCTCCAACGAGGCCGTTCTGAAGGCCCGTCTCGAGGATGCTCGCTTCTTCTACCACGAGGACCTCAAGGTGCCCCTCGAGACCTGGGCCGAGAAAACCGACGGCATCACCTGGCTGGAGGGCCTGGGCACCATGGCCGACAAGGCCGGCCGCCTCCAGAAGCTAGTGCACAAGGTGGCCCACTTGTGTGGCGTGACGGCGGGCAAGGATCTCGATGCGGCCGCCGCCCTGTGCAAGGCCGACCTGGTCACGAACATCATCCGAGAGAAGGAGTTCAACAGCCTCCAAGGTGTCATGGGCGCGATCTACGCGGGAAAACAGGGACACCCGGACGAGGTTTCCGATCCCATCCGCGAGCATTACCTTCCCCGTTGGGCGGGGGATGCCCTGCCCGAGACCCCGAACGGCGCCATCCTCTCGATCGCCGATAAACTGGATACCATCTGCGGTTGTTTCAAGGTGCGGCTCATCCCCTCGGGTTCCCAGGATCCTTTCGCCTTGAGACGGCAGGCCGCAGGGCTTCTCCAGACCCTCTTGAAGTTCCGTTTTCCCGCTTCCCTGAAGTCCCTGGTCTCGGCCTCGCTGACCGTGATCTTGGGCAAGAAGGAGCCCAAGCTGGCCAAGGAGATCGTGGATTTCTTCGAAAACCGCCTGCAGACACTTCTGGAGGGCCGCAATATCCCCTACGATGTGGTGAATGCTTGTCTGGCCGCGCCGGGAACGGGTCTGTTGGCATTCGTCGAGAAATCAGAGAAGGTCGCGTCCTTGAAGTCGAACGAGGATTTCCAGAAGCTCGCGACCGCGGCGGGGCGTGTTCTCCGCATTCTTCCCCCCAAGAGGCCCCGGGGCCGCGTCAGGAAACCGCTCCTGAAAATGGCCGAGGAAAAGGCCCTCTTTGCGGCATTCGAAAGGGTCCGTCCGCAGGTCCAAGCGGCGGTCCGAAAGGATGATACGGAAGCGCTCGTGACCGCGCTGATGGGTCTGGTCGATCCGGTCCACGGTTTCTTCGAGAAGGTCCTCGTCATGGACAAGACGGCTTCGGTCCGGAACAACCGCCTTCTCCTCCTCGGAGAGGTCGCCGACCTTCTCCTCGCCCTGTGCGATTTTCGCAAGTTGGTTTTTTCCGCCGAGGCGCCCGGAGCGCGATAATCGATCTGGTAACGATCCTCTTCTCCCCGGGATGAAATATGTCCCGTTCTTTACCGTTCAGCCATGCCCCTTGTTTTTTGGGATGTATTTCGCGAACAGGATGCTGAAAAAGTCCCCTGTCGTGGACTTTTTCGTGTCTTGCGCGAATCGTGCAAACGAAAAATCAATGATTTTTCGCACGATCCGCTCACCCCCTGGCTGTTGGCAGGGTGCAGGATCCATTTTATCAGTACCCTGCTAAACGACCTGCCAATGTTGCATCGACTTCGCGCTTTGCTACAATGACCCGTCTTTTTAAGGCCGCCTTTCGCAAGGGGGCGGTTCTCCCGTCAGGAATCCAACCGGCTGTGATCGAACCGAACAGCCGCTTCGAAGACATCCGTTTTCAGTAACAATCCAGGAGGAACGCGAAATGCCGAAAGCCAAGAAAGCCGGGAAATCCGCCAAGGGCGGCAAGAACAAGTTCGTCTATTACTTCGGCGACGGCAAGGCCGAAGGGAACGGCAAGATGAAGGACTTGCTGGGCGGCAAGGGCGCCGGTCTGGCCGAGATGACCAATTCGGGCGTCCCGGTTCCTCCCGGCATGACCATCACCACCGATGTGTGCCGCGAATACTACAAGGTGGGCAAGAAGACCCCGGCCGAGGCCGACAAGCAGATGCTGGCCGTCCTGGCCCGCATCGAGAAGTCGCTGGGCAAGAAATTCGGTGATCCCGCGAATCCCCTCCTGGTTTCCGTCCGCTCGGGCGCCAAGTTCTCCATGCCCGGTATGATGGATACCATCCTGAACCTGGGCCTCAACGACCAGACCGTCAACGGGGTCATCGCGCGTTCCAACAACGAGCGCTTCGCCTGGGATTCCTATCGGCGTTTCGTTCAGATGTACGGCAACGTGGTCATGGAGATGGGCAAGGAGGTTTTCGAGCGCATCATCGACCAGGTCAAGGAAGCGAAGGGCGTCAAGCTCGATACCGAACTCGGGGCCTCCGATCTGAGGGACATGGTGACGAAGTTCAAGAACCTCGTGCGGGAGAAGACCGGCCGCGAGTTCCCGCAGGACGTGCTCGAGCAGTTGCGCGGCGCCCGGGACGCCGTGTTCCGGTCCTGGATGAACGATCGGGCCATCTATTATCGCAAGCAGAACGACATTCCCCACGACATCGGGACGGCCGTCAACGTCCAGGCCATGGTGTTCGGGAACATGGGCGATGATTCGGCCACGGGCGTCGGGTTCACCCGGAACCCCGCCACGGGCGAGAGGAAGTTCTACGGAGAGTACCTCCTGAACGCCCAGGGCGAGGACGTGGTGGCCGGCGTGCGGACTCCCCAGCCCATCGCGGCCCTCGAGAAGGACATGCCCCAGGCCTTCAAGCAGTTGTACGAGACCACGCAGAAGCTCGAGCGTCATTACCGCGATGTCCAGGATTTCGAGTTCACCATCGAAAAGGGCAAACTCTTCATGCTGCAGACCCGCACGGGAAAGCGCACGGCGGCGGCTGCCGTGAAGATCGCCGTGGACATGGTGAAGGAGAAGATCATCTCCAAGGAAGAGGCGATTCTTCGCGTCGAGCCCATCCAGCTCGACCAGCTTCTGCACCCGGTCTTCGATCCCAAGGCGAAGAAGGAGGTCGTCACGAAGGGCCTCCCGGCTTCGCCGGGCGCGGCGGCCGGCCAGGCCGTTTTCACGGCCGAGGATGCCGTGGAATGGGTGAACGAGAAGAAGACCAAGGTCATCCTGGTCCGACTGGAGACTTCACCGGACGATATCCATGGCATGGACGTGGCGGACGGGATCCTGACGGCCCGCGGCGGCATGACGTCCCACGCGGCGGTCGTGGCTCGCGGGATGGGGAAGACCTGCGTGGCGGGTTGCGAGTCCATCCGTGTGGATGAGCACGGAAAGAAGTTCACCGTGGGTGGCGAGACCATCCGGGAAGGCGACTGGATCTCCCTCAATGGATCGACGGGAGAGGTCATGAAGGGCAAGGTGCCCACCCAGGACGCCGAACTTTCCGGTGATTTCGCGACCTTGATGGGTTGGGCCGACGGCATCCGTCGCCTGAAGGTCCGCGCCAACGCCGATATCCCGCGCGATGCCAAGGTGGCCCGTTCTTTCGGCGCCGAGGGGATCGGATTGTGCCGCACCGAACACATGTTCTTCGCCGAGGATCGCCTGCCCCATATGCAGGCCATGATCCTGGCCACGGACGAAGCTTCCCGGCGCGAGGCTCTGAAGAAGCTCCTTCCCATGCAGAGGGCGGACTTCAAGGGCCTCTTCGAGGCCATGAGTCCCTACGCCGTGACCATCCGCTTCCTGGACCCGCCCCTTCACGAATTCCTGCCCAAGCGCGAGGAGTTGATGGTGGAGATTGCCCGCATGGAGGCGTCCGGCAAGACCGAGACCTCCAACGAGATCATCAAAAAAGCCTTGGAATTGGTGCCGGGAGCCGGGTCCGACCTGGAGAAGGCCAAGGCTCTCCTTCACCGGGTTGAGGAACTTCACGAGTTCAACCCGATGCTGGGTCACCGGGGCTGCCGTCTGGGGATCACGTATCCCGAGATCACCGAGATGCAGACCCAGGCTGTCATCGAGGCCGCCTGCGAGATCAAGAAGCAGGGCAAGAACATCGTGCCCGAGATCATGATCCCGCTGGTGGGCGACGTGAAGGAGCTGAAGAACCAGAAGGACATCGTCATCCGAGTGGCCGACGAGACCATCAAGAGGGCCGGGGTGAAGCTCGAATACATGATCGGAACCATGATCGAGTTGCCTCGCGCGGCTGTCACGGCCGACCAGGTGGCCCAGGAGGCTCAGTTCTTCTCCTTCGGTACCAACGATTTGACGCAGACCACGTTCGGGTTCTCGCGCGACGACACGGCCAAGATCATCCGCCACTACACGGATCATGGCATCTACGAGAAGGATCCGTTCCAGGTTTTGGACCGTGGAGGCGTGGGACAGCTTGTGAAGCTGGCCGTGGAGAAGGGCCGGAAGGTCCGCAAGGACCTCAAGGTCGGCATCTGCGGCGAGCACGGCGGGGATCCCAACTCGGTGGAATTCTGCCACTCGGTCGGTCTCAACTACGTTTCCTGCTCCCCGTTCCGGGTGCCGATCGCGCGCCTGGCTGCGGCGCAGGCCGTGATCAAGGAGAAGACCAAGACATCCTACACGTCGAAGTAGAAGGGAAGACGACGGGGTGGATGAGCGGGTCCATGTCATGCAGGATCCTATCCTGATGGATGCTTTCAGGTTAAAGGGCTGTAACGGGGGCGGTTCGCCATCGGCGGGCCGTCCCTTTTTTATGTCTGCAGAGACGTGAAAAACGCTTTTTTGTTAAGGCTTTTACGGTTTTGACAGGGGCTGGATTTTGTTATATTAACCCGTCTTTATTCCTACAGCCGATCGAAGCGTTTCCCGGGTTTCCTGGGCATCAAATGATGGGACAGGGATTCATGAAGAAAACGCCCCTCCTGCTAACATCCTTCCTCATCCTGGTTGCTTCTGCCTCTTCGGCCGCCATGGTTACGGGATCTCTCGTCGGAGACGTGAGATGGACCCGCGAGGCCGGCCCCTACCAGGTCCAAGGACCGGTCATCGTAGCAAGTGACAGTACTCTCACCCTGGAGCCCGGGACCCGGGTCGTCATGGGACCGGGGTCTGGGCTCGAGATCCGGGGCGTCTTCAAGTCCATGGGCACGGCGGCGAATCCCGTGATCATCCAGATGTCGCTGGGTACCTTCGACAGTTATTTGCTCCTTGCGAACGCCCGGGCGGAGATCGTGAACACCAAACTGCAAGGCGGCGCTTTCGTCGTGCGCGATTCGGAACTGCGCCTCGAGGGTTGCGAAGTGGCCAAGGGCAGTGGCGTGGTCCTGCAGGGCGCCACGGCCGCGGAGATCCGCAACAACAAGATCTACGGGAACGCCACGGGGCTTACGCTCGATGGCACCGTCGAGCTGGAAGCCCGCTTCAACACCATCGTCCGGAACACCTATGGCCTCTTCGTCAAGGATTTCAACCATGTTGTTTTCGCCAACAACAGCACTCATGGAAACCAGCAGTTCGAAGTCGTCAACCGTTCCCCGAAGGCCGCGCCCTTGGGGGGCAACTATTGGGGTGTGGATGACTGGGCCAGTCTGAAACCCCGCGTGCAGGGTGATTCCGATTTCGACCCTCTGCGTTCCCTCAAGGACGTTCTTCGTGCCTATGTGAAGACCATGTTGCCTCCCCTGCCGCCCGGCAAGGCCGCCGAGTTGCGCAAGGCGGAGCTCAAACGCCAGGCGGACGAGCGCCGTAACGTGCTCGCCGTCAAGAAGCGTCGCGCGGAGCTGGCCCGCAAGGAGAAGATGGCCGCCTTGGCGGCCGCGAAGGCCTTGACCCCCGTACCCACGCCGGTTGAGGAGACCGAAGCCCCGGCGGCTCCCGTCGAGGTGGCGGCTCCCGCTCCGGTCCCCAAAGCCGAGCCTGCTCCTGCCGCGAAGATCGAGACCGTCACGATGCCGACGGCTCCTTCCGGCAAATCTTCAGTGGTCGCCTTGCCGCAGGCCGTGCGGACCCTGAAACCCCACACGAACCTTCCGCCCGCCCAGGCCCTCCCGGGGGACATCCCCGCCACCTCCGGCAAGTCTCCCATGTCGGGGATCGCCGCCCCGGCGCCCGAGCCGGAGCCGGTGGCACCGGCACCTGCGGCGGCACCGGCAGTCGTGATCCCGACCGGACCGGCCATCCAGGCGCCTTCCCCCGATGTTTCCCCCGCTCAGGAAGTTCCGCCGGTTCCGGATGCCTCTGCGGCCCCTGCTTTGGGCGACGCGAGCGCTCCACCGCCTCTTCCAGATTTTGACATGGCTCCTCCGCCCGATATGGGTGGCTTCGACATACCCTTCCCCGAGGGGGAAGAATCTCCTGTGCCGGCCGCACCCGAACCGGCGGCTCCGACGGCGGCTCCCGCGGTCGTGCAGCCCACGCCGGTCCCGACGGAGGCGTCTTCAACACCTCCCTCCGCGCCGGCCGCGCCGATGCCCGCCGAAGCCGAACCGCCCGCTTTGGGCGACTTGGAGCTCCCGCCCATGGGGGATATCGACGTACCCCCTCCCGCCGACCTGGAGCTGCCCAAGGACATCGATCTCGGTGATTTCAGCTTCGATTGATCGGATCCCGTAAGCGAGGGCACCCTTGATGGGTGCCCCTTTTTTTATTTGTGCCGGAATGACAACGCCCTTCCATCGGGGATAAAATGGTTCATCGACGCCCCTCCGACCCTCCCTTTCACAAGACGCGAGGAGAATGTTCATGCCCATCTCCGCATCCATCGTAACCGTCGGTGATCCCTACGTGGCGGGAACCGCCAAGGACGAAGCCGGTGACGTGTTGGCCGCCACCTGTTCCAAGCTGGGCTGGAACATCGTGAAGAAGGAGGTCCTGGGGGACGACGAGGAACAGCTGGTCCTCTGGTTGGCGGGGGAGGCCGACTCGGGTGCGGTGGACGTGGTTTTGACCGTGGACGGGATCGGCGTGGCGGCCCGTGAGCGGGTCCCGGAGGCCATGTATCGAGTCTGCGAAAAATGGCTGCCCGGCGTGGCGGAACTCATCCGGGCCCGCGGGTTCGAGAAGAGCCCCTTCCTGGCCATGACGCGCGGAGCGGCAGGTATCCGCGGAAAGACGATACTGATCAATATGCCGGGTGGTTCACCCACGGCCATCAAGGACGCGCTTGAAATCATCAAGCCCATACTTCGCCAAGCGGTCGAGACCGCCAAAGCTCCCGTTTCCTGATCAACGGATACCGGTAGATTATGGTCGAGACACGGGTGAATTCCGGAGCCACGCGCTGGCGGAACGGCTGGAAATTCCCGAAATCAGGTGTCAAACAACCGTCAAAATTCCGGATGCTTGATCCGAGAGGTCAGAAGCCGGCATCCTCGTAGGATTCCTCGCCTGCAGTGGGGCGGGACGGCTCGGGCAGGGGGGCAGAACCTTCGGCCGTCACGGGGGACGCGGAGGAGGGTTGGGCCTCCATCTCCAGGATGTCCACCGAAGGGGAAGAACTTCCTCCCCCCGAGATGTCCTCGGGCGAGACCGTGGAAGCACCCCCGTGGACCGTGCAGGTCTTGAGCGGGATCGTGTCCTTCTTGAAGACTTCGATGCGGGTGCGGAAGCAGCGGGGGCCGGAAAGCAACCCTGAGTCCATGCAGATGCGCTTGGTGACCAGGTTGTCCGGCATCGGGAAGTCCTTCGGTTCCGTCCCGGCCAGCGCCTCCTTCATGAACTGCGCCCATACCGGGGCCGCGGCCGTACCGCCCGTCTGCTTGGGCCCGAGACTCTGGCGTTCATCGTATCCCAGCCATACCGCACTGCACAAATCCGGCGTGAACCCGATGAACCAGGCGTCGATGTTGTTGTTGGTCGTGCCCGTCTTTCCGGCGGCCGGACGGGTGAAACCCATGCGACCGATGATGCGTCCGGTACCCTTCTCGATGACGTCCTTCATCGTGTTCACCATGATATAGGCCGTTTGCGGGTCCAGAACCTCCTGGGCCGAAGGGGAATGGGTCTCCAATACGCGTCCCGCGGCGTCCTTGACCTCCTGGATGGCATAGGGCTCCGCACGAACCCCCTGATTGGCGAACACGGAGAAGGCCTGAACCATCTCGTACATGGTCACCTCGGAGGTTCCGAGTCCCAGCGACAAATTCGGGGCGATCGCGGCCGAGATGCCCAGGCGCCTGGCCAGGTTGACGACGGGACCCGTGCCGAGTTTCTCGAGCAGCTTGATGGTCACGACGTTGATGGAGAACATCAAACCGGTGTGGAGGGTGGTGTTGCCCCGGAACTTGCCGGAGTAGTTGACGGGTCGCCATTCCTTGCCCGTGACCGGGTCCGGATAGACGACGGGGGCATCCAGGATGATGTCCGACATGGTGTAGCCGTTCTCGATGGCTGCGGCGTAGATGATGGGCTTGAAGGAGGATCCCGGCTGGCGGTTGGCTTGAACGGCGCGGTTGAAGACGCTGGAGCGGAAATCGCGTCCACCGACCATGGCCCGGATCGCCCCGGAACGGGGATCCACCGCCAGGAGGGCCCCCTGGACCGGCTGGGTGATGGGAACGCTGGTCAGGCGAAGCCGACGGGCCCGGTTTTCGGTCTCCGCGATCCCCCGGTTGACCGCGCGTTGGGCCGCGTCCTGGGTGCGCATATCCAGGGTGGTGAACACGATGAGGCCGCCCTTATAGACCGCATTGGCGCCGTAGGTGGCCTCCAATTGCTGTCTCACGTATTCAACGAAGTAGGGAGCGTTCTGAACCTCGATCTTCTTCAATTCCAGGGGTGCATTCTTGGCTTCGGTGGCCTGCTGCAATGAGATGAATCCCAGGTTGGCCATGCGATTCAGGACCACGTTGCGACGGGTCAGGGCGTTCAGGGGGTTCTTATAGGGGGAATAGGTGGTCGGCGCCTTGGGAAGACCGGCCAGCATGGCGGATTCGGGCAGGGTGAGGTTCTCGGCGTGCTTGCCGAAATAGGTGCGGGCGGCCGATTCCACTCCGTAGGCGCCTTCGCCAAAATAGATCTGATTCATGTACATCTCGAGGATCTGCTTTTTCGAGAAGTTCCGTTCAATCTGGAAGGAGAGCAGGGCTTCCCGGATCTTGCGGGCCAGGGTGCGTTCGCGGGTCAAAAAGAGGTTGCGAGCCAGCTGTTGCGTGATGGTGCTGGCGCCCTGTCGGGTTCCGCGATGGCGGACATTGACCAGGAAGGCCCGCGCGATCCCGATGGGGTCGATTCCCCAATGACGGTAAAAGCGCTCGTCCTCGATCGAAATGATGGCGTCCTGGAGCGTCCCGGGGATCTTATCGAGTGAGATGATCGTCCTCTGCTCGAGGGAGAGCTGGCTGATGAGATGGCCCGTTACGTCGTAGATCCGGGTGGTCTGGGCGGGCTTGTAGTCCAGGAGGTTCGAGATGTCCGGAAGTTCCTTCAGGTGGGCGTAGAGGACTCCCAAGAGGAGCCCGGAAACGGCGAAGAACGTGAAGAACGCGAGTTTCAGCCAGAAGGTTTTCGTTCTGGAGAGTTTGGAAGGATCGGGGGACACGGGTGGAGGTTTCCTCGGGACGGTGATGAGCCTTCGAAAAGACGCCTTATTATAGGTGGGGCGGCCTCAAAAGAATACCCCCTTGGAACGGGTCTCTGAAGGGACGAAGGTTTGGGTTCTCATGATGGGCGGTTCTGATATCATGGCTTGGCCATGACCAAGCGCTTCGACAAGACTCCCGAGGAACAGCTCCCGCTTCTTCTTTCCGGTGTTTCCGAGGTCATCTCGAAATCGGAACTCCTGGAGAAGCTGAAGCTCGCCCAGCGCGAGAACCGCCCCTTGCGGGTCAAGTTGGGCATGGATCCGACGGCTCCTGACATCCATCTGGGTCATACGGTCGTTCTTCGAAAACTCCGACAGTTCCAGGACCTGGGGCACAAGGTTCAGTTCCTGATCGGCGATTTTACGGCCATGATCGGGGACCCGACCGGGAAATCCGCAACTCGGCCGCCCCTGTCCCGGGAGGTGGTCGAGGCGAATGCCAGGACCTATCTGGACCAGGTCTTCAAGGTCCTGGACCAGGACCCGGAGAAGATCGAAATCCGCCGAAATAGCGAGTGGTGCCGTCCCATGTCGTTCGAGGATGTCATCCGTCTGGCTTCCCAGTACACCGTGGCCCGCATCCTGGAACGCGATGATTTCACGAATCGCATGAAAGAACAGAAGGCCATCAGCCTTCATGAATTGCTTTACCCGCTTATCCAGGGTTGGGATTCGGTGGCCTTGAAGAGCGACATCGAGATGTGCGGTACCGACCAGAAGTTCAATTGCCTCGTGGGTCGGGCTCTCCAGCAGGAATCCGGCCAGCCGCCGGAAGTCATCATGGCCATGCCGATCCTGGAGGGATTGGACGGGGTCAAGAAGATGTCCAAGAGCCTGGGTAATTATGTGGGAGTCACCGATGTGTCGCACGACATGTTCGGCAAGATCATGAGCATTTCCGACGAGCTCATGTGGAAATACTATGATCTGCTTTCCGACGATCCCGCCTGGAGGGACAAGAAAGAGCGAGTCGAAAAGGGGGAATACCACCCCCGCCAGGCCAAGGTGGACTTGGCCCTGGAAATCACGGCTCGTTTCCACGACACCGCCGCAGCGGAGGACGCCAATCAATACTTCGAAAAACGACACAGTTTCGGTACCGGGGTGGATTACAAGCGGGTATCGATTACGAAGGGTTCCTATAAGGCCGCTGATTTGCTGGTGAAGGCGGGTGTTGCTTCCTCGAAAAGCGATGCCAAAAGGCTGATCGAGCAGGGAGCCATGATGTGGGGAAACGAAGGGAGTGAGCCCCAGAAGGTCGATTCCTTCAATGCCATCATCGAACTGGATGAGGGCAGGGGCGGGATCCTGAAGTGCGGCAAGACCTTCCTGCGAATCGTTTCCTAAGCGGATACAGGGGTTCACCACGGATTCCTTGCGATTTGGAGTGATTTCGGCAGGCAGAACCGTTTCGTGGGGGGATATTCTTGGATCCTGGAGTTTGTGGGCATATTTTTTAGAAAACGAAGTAATATATAACTTGACAATTCACTGAGAACAGCTTAAATTATCTTAAAGTTCTCAAAAGAGAGAACTTGACAGGGTTTTGCATATCGAGTATAAAACCCTCCCCTGCAAAGGGTGTTCCCCGTAACCGGCTTTTCCCGGTTCGTGAGTGGGAAAAGTGGTTCTTTCAAAAGTCAACCTTCCGATCGACCTCCGCCTTATCTGACGAGTAAGGCCGTTTTGTGCGATGGGAGTGCTCATCGCGGCGATGCCGTTTCGTTCACGGCGTCTCCGGGGTGCGCATCAAGGTTGTCGTGCCGTTCTCGGATCGAAACGGCGCGGGATGCGACATGGGTCTTTGAAAACCGCAACAGCGCGAACATTTGTTCGTTGGGTGCCTAATAAATTTTTTTGCAGTGTAGAGCCAAAACTTTCCACGGAGAGTTTGATTCTGGCTCAGGATGAACGTTGGCGGTGCGTCTTAGACATGCAAGTCGAGCGAGAAAGTCCCGCAAGGGATGAGTAAAGCGGCGAACGGGTGAGTAATACTTGGGTAACGTGCCTCCGAGATCGGGACAACAGACCGAAAGGTTTGCTAATACCGGATAAGACCACGACCCCCACGGGGGATGAGGTCAAAGATGGCGCAAGCTATCGCTTGGAGATCGGCTCAAGCACCATTAGCTAGTTGGCGGGGTAACGGCCCACCAAGGCTACGATGGTTAGCCGACCTGAGAGGGTGAACGGCCACACTGGGACTGAGATACGGCCCAGACTCCTACGGGAGGCAGCAGTTTGGAATATTCCACAATGGGCGAAAGCCTGATGGAGCGACACCGCGTGGAGGATGAAGGTCTTCGGATTGTAAACTCCTTTAGGCCTGGATGAAGGTTCCGGGGTGAATAATCCCGGAATTTGACAGTACAGGCAGAATAAGCCACGGCTAACTCTGTGCCAGCAGCCGCGGTAATACAGAGGTGGCTAACGTTATCCGGAATTACTGGGTGTAAAGGGTCCGCAGGCTGTCCTGTAAGTCAAAGGTGAAATAATCCGGCTCAACCGGGTTTCTGCCTTTGATACTGCAGGACTTGAGTACGGAAGAGGAGAGTGGAATTCCCAGTGTAGCGGTGAAATGCGTAGATATTGGGAAGAACACCGGTGGCGAAGGCGACTTGCTGGGCAGCAACTGACGCTGAGGCGCGAAAGCCAGGGGAGCAAACGGGATTAGATACCCCGGTAGTCCTGGCCGTAAACGATGA
>CAZGWJ010000048.1:0-19594 GCA_964529445.1 uncultured bacterium | reverse complement strand
CGTCCCGTAAGCGGGGTGCTGCTGGAGGCGGGTTGAGTGATTAAACCTTCTGGATCGAGGTGACGCTGGTGGCGTTCGAAGAGTTGCTCACGGGACGCGATGATTGGTTCTCCAAGGATGGTCCCCACCACGAAGTGGTGGTAACCAGCCGCATCCGCTTGGCCCGGAACCTCACGGGTTACAAATTTCCGCACCACGCCAGCGCCCATGAGCAGAAAGCCGTCGTGGATCAGGTGAGGGCGGTCGTCGCCCAGGTCCCGACGCTCGCCCACCTCGAGTTCGTCGCCTTGGGCGACGTCTCATCACTCGACCGCCAGTTCCTGATGGAACGGCAGTTCCTCTCGGCTGAACACGCGGCTTCGCTGGGGGAGCGGGCGGTCCTGCTCGACGCCAAGGCGGGCTTGAGCCTCATGGTGAACGAGGAGGACCATCTTCGACTCCAGGTTTTCCGCCCGGGTTTGAACCTTCAGGAAGCCTTCCTGGCGGCCAAGGCCATCGACGCGGAGCTCGAGGCCCGTCTTCCCTACGCCAAGGATTCCCGTTTGGGTTACATCACCGCCTGCCCGACGAACCTCGGGCCCGCCCTGCGGGCCGGGGTCATGGTTCACCTGCCCGCCCTCATGGTCAACAACCGGATCGGAAAGATCCTCGAAGGCGTGGGGCAGGCGGGCCTGACCGCCCGGGGTTTCCAGGGCGAGAGCACCCGCATCCCGACCGCCTTTTTCCAGATCTCCAACCAGGCCTCGCTGGGCAAGCGCGACCAGGAGATCGTGGAACACGTCGAACGGGTGGCCCGTCAAATTCTGGAGGCCGAGAATAATGCGCAGACCCAGCTTTTCCAGCAGGAGGGGTTCCGGGCGCAGGATAAGGTGAGTCGCGCGCTCGGGATCCTGAAGACCGCGCGCGTCCTCACCTTGCAGGAGGCCCTGGATGCCTTTTCGGGTTTGAGGGTAGGCGTTCAACAACGCCTGGTGACGGGACTGACCATCCCCGACCTGAACCGGTTGGTCCTGCTGGTCCAGCCGGCCCACCTGGCCAAATTGGCGAGGAAGGAACTGACTCCCGAGGAGGAGGCCGTGGAGAGGGCATTGTGGCTGAGAAGGTCCCTTAAGGACGTCGACTGCGACTGATTCACTGAAACATGAACCGCAGAGACGCGGAGACGCAGAGAACGACTTATGGATTCTCTCAATAGGGCTAAAACAAGGGTGTATTGATCCAAACTCTTATGTTTTCTCTGCGGCTCTGCGCCTCTGCGGTTAACGTGGGTTTTGACGATAAATCCCTTTAAAACCTTGTTTAATTCCTTGATGTTATTAGAGTTATCCTTATAAAAGAGATGGCCGGGAACCGGCCCTTCTCAAGGAGCCCTTCATGTTCGAACGCTTCACGGAACGCGCGAAAAAGGTCATCAATCCCCTGGCCAAGGAAGAGGCCCGGCGATTGAACCACAACTTTATCGGGACGGAGCATCTCCTCATGGGCCTGATCCGTGAGGGCGGCGGCGTCGCGGTGGCGGTGCTGGAATCCCTCGGGGTGGACCTGGAATCCGTCCGGATCGAGGTCGAGAACCTGACGACCCCCTCCTCGGATACCCTCACCATCGGCGACCCTCAGTTCACCCCCAGCGCCAAGAAGGTGCTGGAACTGGCCGCCGAGGAATCCCAGAAACTGGGGCACAATTACATCGGAACCGAACACCTGCTTTTGGGTCTTATCCAGGAGGGGGAAGGCGTCGCTACCCGGGCCCTGGAGAACCTGGGCGTCAACTACGAGAAGTCCAGGGACATGGTCATCAACCTGCTCGGGGGCACCTTCCCGAAATTCTCCAAGCAGGTCAAGAAATCCAAGACCCCGGCCCTGGATGCCTTCGGGCGGGATCTGACCCAGTTGGCCAAGGACGGGAAGCTGGATCCCGTCATCGGTCGGGACGACGAGATCGAGCGGGTGGTGCAGATCCTATCCCGGCGCACCAAGAACAACCCCGTGCTCATCGGGGAGCCCGGCGTGGGAAAGACCGCCATCGCCGAGGGCTTGGCTCAGCGCATCCGGGACGGGAACGTGCCGGAGATCCTGGTGGACAAGCGCATCGTGACGCTCGACCTGGCCGCCCTTGTGGCCGGAACCAAGTACCGGGGCGAGTTCGAGGAGAGGTTGAAGGCCGTGATCAACGAGATCCGCCAATCGGCCAAGATCGTCCTGTTCGTCGACGAACTGCACACGCTCGTCGGCGCGGGCGCGGCGGAAGGCGCCATCGACGCCTCGAACATGCTGAAGCCCGCCCTGGCCCGAGGGGAATTGCAGTGCATTGGAGCCACCACCCTCAACGAGTACCGCAAGTACATCGAGAAGGACGGGGCCCTGGAACGCCGTTTCCAGATGATCATGGTGGACGAGCCCACCGTGGACGAGACCATCCAGATCATGAAGGGCCTGCGCGACCGATACGAGGCGCACCACCGGGTGCGCATCACGGACGACGCCATCGTGGCCGCCGCCCAGCTTTCCCACCGGTATATCACCGGACGGTTCCTGCCGGACAAGGCCATCGACTTGATCGACGAGGCCGGAAGCCGGACCCGCCTTCGCATCACCACCATGCCCTCGGAACTGCGCGGCGCCGAGAAGGAGATCGAGCGCGTCAAGCAGGAGAAGGAGGAGGCCATCAAGACGCAGGAGTTCGAGCGGGCCGCCGACCTTCGCGACAAGATGAAGAAGATGCGCGCGAAGTTCCAGGAGGAGAAGGAGAAGTGGGAGTCCCAGAAGACCCAGAGCGAGGCCGTGGTGACCTGGGAGGACATCGCCTATGTGGCCTCCAAGTGGACCGGCATCCCCATGATCCGCCTGTCCGAGAAGGAGTCGGAAAAGCTCTTGCGCATGGAGGAGGAACTTCACCGGCGCATCGTGGGCCAGGACGAAGCCATCACCGCCATCTCCAAGGCGATCCGTCGCTCCCGCGCCGGGATCGGGAACCCCCGGAAACCCATCGGCACCTTCATGTTCCTGGGGCCCACGGGCGTGGGCAAGACCGAGTTGGCCCGTGTCCTGGCCAAGTTCCTCTTCGACGACGAGGAGGCGCTCATCCGTTTTGACATGAGCGAGTACATGGAGAAATTCACCGTTTCGCGCCTGGCGGGAGCCCCTCCGGGCTACGTGGGGCATGACGAGGGCGGACAGCTGACCGAGAAGGTGCGGCGCAAGCCCTACAGCGTGGTCCTTTTCGACGAGATCGAGAAGGCGCACCCCGAGGTGTTCAACGTGCTCCTGCAGATCCTGGAGGATGGGCGGCTCACGGACAGTCTGGGCCGGCAGGTCGATTTCAAGAACACGGTGGTCATCATGACGTCGAACCTGGGGGCCCGGGAGATCGGCCCGGGCAAGAGCATGGGCTTCCAGCCGGGGTCCGACGAGCTGTCCTTCGACAGCATGAAGAACAAGATCCAGACCGAGGTGAAGAAGGTGTTCAACCCGGAGTTCCTGAACCGGGTGGACGAGGTCATCATCTTCCACGCGCTGGACCGCACCCATATCGAGCGCATCGTGGACATCCAGTTGAAGGACGTCCAGGACCGCTTGAAGGAGAAGGGGATCGACCTGGCGCTCGATCCACCTGCCCGGGATTTCCTCATCGAGAAGGGCTACGATCGCACCTATGGCGCACGCCAGATGAAGCGCACCATCCAGCGCTACGTCGAGGACGCCCTGGCCGAGGAGCTCCTGCGAGGAAACATCAAGGAGGGCGAACCGGTCCTTGTGAAGTCGGCCGGCGAAAAGCTGGAGTTCGCGAGAGGGGACCGTGCTTCGGAGCCACAACCCACCATCACCTGACCCGGCGGTCCAAGCGTTGAAACGCCCGTTGGGGCGGTTCCTGCTGGTCACGGGACTCGTCGCGGTCCTGGGGCTGGCCGGCGCCTATTATTTCGTGAAGAGCCGTTTCGTCAACGAGGCGCTCCAGGTTCGTCTCGAGGCCGAATTGTCGAAGGCCCTCGACACCCCCGTGACAGTGGGTACCCTCGCCGCCTCCTGGTCGGGCGACATCGTCTTCACGGACATCTCCTTCCGCTTGCCGACCCCACCCCACGCCTATGACGTCCTCCTCGAGCGCGTGGAGGTCAACCTGGACTTGACCGGCCTCGTCCTGGGCCGCGTCCAGTTGGAGGATTCCTTCGAGAGCGTGGCCCTGGTGAATCCGAGGGTCGCCTGGGTCCGCGGGGCAGGGACCGCTCCGTCCGAAGGGGCCTCCGTTCCGGTCGCCTCCAGGACCCTTCCGGTCCTTCCGGTCGCCCGCCTGATCGTCCGTGACGGTGTTTTCACCGTTCGGGGCAAGGGACCCGAGGAAACGGTCGCACGGAACATCCGTGTCCGTATCGAGCGGCTTCCCGTCCTGGCGAAGGAAAAGGGCCCTGAAGGGACGGCCGCCTGTTCCTGCCGCTTCATCGTCGAGGCTTCCGCACCCGCTCCCCAGAGGAATCCCCTGTCGGCACCCAGTCTGCAGTTCTCGGGTGTCCTCCATCAGCAGGCGGGGGAATTTGGTCTCGAAGGGAAGGGTGTCGTCCGGCGATGGCCGATGGACCGGATCGATCCCCTGCTTCCTTCCGGCGGCCTGAGTCTCACGGGGGGGGAGGCCGATTTGGATTCCCCCCTGCGCTGGCGCTCCGGTTCCCGACCCGTCTTTGACGCCCTGCTGACTTTGAGGGATGCGGCCGGAAAATTCCCGGGCGGGACGAACCTGGCCTTCTCCAAGGCCGCCGGATCGGCCCGTTTCACGCCCTCCGGGCTCGTGGTGCGGGACGGGTTCGTGTTCGATGCGGGCGATACGACCTGGACCGTCTCCGGCGCCTTGCCGCTCGACGGCACGCGGGCTTCCCTGGATGTCGCAACCGATCGGCTGGTCCTCGCGGGACTCCTGAGGGAGGTCCTGCGATTGGGGAACGTCGAAGGGGCCGGGGAGGGCCGGGCCCGTTTCCGGGTGGAAGGCGTCGTTCCGGAATTATCCATCGCGGGCGACACGGACGTGACCGGAGTCCGCCTTCTCGGCTGGGAGATGCAGAGCCTTTCCCTCGGTGCCCGTTATGAGAAGGGGATCCTAACGCTCGATCGGATGGACGGGCGTCTTTACGACGGGACCCTTGCCGGGAAAGGTCATCTCGACCTCTCGACGGGAGGGCCGCGTTCCTTGGCCCTCGACCTGGCCTTGAAGGGGATCCAGGCACGGCCGTTGGGACGGTTCCTGGGGATGGAGGACCTTGAAGGGCGGAGCGATCTCGACCTGAAGATGTCGGGCACCATGGACGCCCCCGTTCTCAAGGCGAAAAGCACGATCCGCCTGGAAGGGCGGGCGGGGCGCCGCAGCGTCCGGGACCGCGTCGATACCCAGGCCGATTTCAGGGACGGTCTGCTGACCTTCGAGAGCGTTTTCAATCGCAAGACCCGCCTGACCTGCCGCCTGAAGGACAGGGGCGACCGTTGGGAATTGTCCGAACTCGCGTTCGCCGGGACCCGCAAGGCGGGACGCCTCAAGGGGGAGGGCTATTGGCCCAAGTCGCCCGATGCACCCTTGAGCATCACCGTGAAGGGAACCGGCATCTCCCTGGAGGAACTCCCCCTTCTGAAGGAGCGTTTCCCCCGGTTGGCGGGAACCGTGGACCTGGACCTTCTCCTGGAGGGGACCCGTGCCGATCCCCGGGCCTTGCTCCAGGCCCGTTCCCCCGCCGTCCGCATCGGGAGTGGCGAGGGGCAAGCCTTCGACCTCTCGGGTTCCTGGACTCCGAAGACCCTCTTCTTCGAACGACTCCGGCTGGGAAGGACCTTGTCCGCTTCCGGTTCGATGGGGATGAAACCGGGACTTCCGCTCGACTTGAAGGTCGATGCGGAGGGGATGCCGGTCGGGCTCCTGGCCGGTCTCCTGGATCCTGCGGCAGTTCCCGATCCCCTCGAGGGGATCCTCACGGGACAACTGCACCTGGGCGGGACCCGGGAGAAGCCGCTGATCGAGGGGGAAGGCGTCGTGACGGGCCTGAAATGGGGTGGCTTCGCGGCCGACAAGTTGGATGCCCTTCTGGCCACCGAGGGGGAACAGCTACGGGTCCGACGGTTGAACCTCCATCGCGGGAACCAGACCCTCCAGGCGACCGGCACCTACCAATCCCGGGGTCCCGATCCCCTCTTCAACGCGGCGGTCACCCTGAGGGATTTCGAGATCTCGAAGGGCTTGCCCGTCGCGGGGGAATACGGCCTGTCCCTCTCCGGGACGGCCGGCGGATGGCGGGCGTGGAAGGGAACGCTCAAATCCGAAACCGCCTCGTTCAAGGACCCGCAGGGGAACCGACGTTCCTTCCGGAATCTCGCGGCTTCGGTCTCGGGCTCGGAGGGTCTCCTGTCGTTCGAAGCGACCATCTCCAATGTCGTGAAGGTCCGATACGTTCATGACGCCACCGGCACCACCCCCACCTCGAAGGCCTGGGTCCGCCTGGGACCGGCCCCCGTGGACGCCATGCCCGAGATCGTCCAGTTCCTTCCGTCCACGGCCAAGGTGCGGGGCAACCTTTCCGGCGAGATCCGTTTCGAGACCGACCCGAGGAAGGAATGGGTCGTCTCGGGCAGGCTGGAAGCCGTCCAGGGCGCATTGCAGGGTTATGCTTTCGACCAGTTGGCCCTGGACATCGGGGGATCGAGGTCCCGTCTGGTCCCGAAACTGAGCGTGAGGCAGGGGACGGCCCAGTACTCGCTTTCGGGGACGTTGGAATTCCCGACCGTCTTCCTGGGATCCGATACCCGGATCTCGTTGAACGGCCCGATCGCCAACGAGAAGTGGGCCAACCTTCTCGCCCTGTTGAAGGTCCCGTCCGAGGGGCACCTGCTGGACGGGGAGGTCAGCGGCAATCTGGCTATCACAGGGACCTTCGGATCCCCCATCCTCCAGTTCCTGCTGAAGGGCCGGAACATCGTCTTCGACCAGTTCCGTTCCCCCACCGCGAGCCTTCAGTGGTCCACGGAAGGGGGGAAGGTGGTTCTCGGGGAGAGCGTGCTCGAGATGGAGAAGGGGCGGATCCGGATCAACGGGGGCACGGTGGCCCTGGATCCCCAGGAGCCCTCGCTGGTGAAAATCGACATCAAGGGGGAAACCGAATCATTGGCCCTCTCCTTCCTCCGGGTCTCCCGGCGCATCATGCTCGAGGGTGCGCTATCCCTGGATCCGAGGAAGAACCGCCCGACTTTCGAGGGTCAAGCCGCATTCCTTCCCCCGGGAAGCCCCGCCGGGACGGCTGCTGTTCCTTCGCCCCTGACCGTCCGCCTCCGGGTCAAGGACCGGAAGCTGGAGTTCACCCCGGTCCCGAAACAAGCGGAAAGACTCGTCGGGTCCGTGGACTTTTCCCAGCCGGACCGCGTCGTGTTCGACGGGTTGTCCTTCACCGCGCCGGACGCGTCGTTCCAGGTTTCGGGGACCCTGAATTTCAAGGGCGTTTCGGACCTCTCGTCGGATGCGCGCAACGTTCCCATGGAAGAGTTGGGCCGATGGTTGATGCCGGACTTCCCCCTCGCGGGTACCGGAGGATTCCACCTTCTCCTGAAGGGGACGACGGATTCCCCCGTGGTCGATGCCTCGGTCCGGGTGTCGGGAGGGCGCCTGGGGACCCTGCCTTTCGATCTCCTGGATGGCACCCTCTCGGTCCGGGACGATACTCTGACCCTCGGGACCCGGGAGGTCCCTTTCTCGCTTTCGAAACAGGGGCAGTACGAGTTGTTGGCACGGGGGCGCATGCCTTTTGCCCTCACGCGCGAGGCGAGGCAGAGGACGCGCAACCGGGAACTCGACATCGATGTCACCATGCCGCAGGGCGATTTCGGCATCTTCCTCCTGGCCGGGTTCGCGAAGGAAGCGTCCGGTCCCATGGATTTCTCCCTCCACGTGGGCGGTACCGCCGACGATCCCGTCGTGACGGCGGATCTCGATCTCAAGGGTTGCCGCCTGGTGCCGAAGATGATCGCCCGCTCATTGACGGACCTCCAGGGACGCATCAAGGTGCGCGACAACAAGGTGGTCGTGGAGGACCTCAACGCGCAGATCGGGCAGGGGCGCGTGTTCTTCTGGACCCCGCCCCTGGAGGAATCGAGGATGGTCCTCGAGGGTTTCGTGCCGCAATACCTGGACATTCGCGTGAGGACCGTCACGGCCCGGGGCGTTCTCCTGAACATCCCCGCCATCATGCGGCCGAACGAGTGGGGCGAGATCCACTTCTACGGTTCGCGTCCCGAGGATCCCCTCCTGATCCAAGGGCCGATCCACGAGCCGCGAGTCATCGGGACGGCCCTGCTCGCGCGGGGACATTACACCTTCCCCCCCATCGTGGCCCGGGATGAGAGCGGCAAGGAGATCACCTACAAGGAACTCGCGAACGTGGTCTTCGAGCTGACGCTCGAGGCGGGGTTGGATTGCTGGTACTCCAACGACTTCTCTACCAGTTACCTCGAGTTGAAGGTGGACCAGGGTGATCGCATCATCATCGAGGGGAAGGACGCCGACAAGACGCCCCAGCGGTCGGGTATCCAGAGCCGGGGGAGCGCCGGATCCAAACAGGGTTATCTGCGCTACCTGGGCCGTGAATTCAAGGTCCAGCAGGCCAGTCTCTACATCCCCAAGGGCGAGGCACCGCTCATGCAGGGGCGGGGTGTGGACCGCATTTCGAACGTGGAAATCCCGGTGCCCGGCGGCGTGCGCAAGGAGGACGTGGACTTTTGGGTCGATTTCGAGGGGCCGTTCGGTGGCATCGTCTTTCGCCTGGATTCGAACCCCAAACTGGACAATTCCAACGACGAACAGCTTCATCAGCAGCGTCTGCTGTCCTTTATCCTTTTCGGGCGGGATATGACCGGTCTGGGGTACGGACGGGAGGAACTGCAGGATCAATACGAGAAACAGGGCGTCGGCGGGGCCGCGGGTGATGCGGTCCTGGAGGCCCTGGACCGGATCGCATCGGCGGAACTGACGCGCAGTGTCAGGCGTCTAACGCAAAAGGTCGGGGGGTTGGACATTAACGTCAAGACCGGGGCCATCAAGGAGACCATGAAGTCCCGGCCAGAGTCCACCCCGGGGATAGGGTCTTCCGAGCCGACCTCGGTTCTCGTGGACGCGGAGGGCAACACGCTCCCCATGCGTTCCACCTCGCTAGCCTCGGTGGAAGTGCGCAAGTACCTCGACAGCCGGCTGGGACTGGCGGCTGTGGGCGTGGTGGGGGTCGGCAAGCAGGATGTGACCGACAAGACCACAATCCAGAAGCAGGTGGGTCTCGATTACGAGGTGACGCGCGACCTGACGTTGAACACGCGGGTGGGCGAGAACGAGGAGGGCCTCTCTGAACGGAGCGTGGGTCTCCGGTTCAGGACCACGCTTCCCGACGTCAAGCGGGCCAGGAAGGGCGACGTCACCCCGCCCAAGATCGAGCGGTTCGACCTCTATGTGCTCGGACCCGACAAGGTCCAGGTCCTCTGGACCACCGATGAGGTGACCCGGGCGGAACTCCGGCTCAAGATCCTCGGCGACGAGGAGGCGGTCGAGCAGGGAATCCCGGAGAAGTCCCGGGAATACGAGTACCGCCACGAGATGGTCCTGGAACGCCTCGATCCGGAAGCCGAATACGCCCTGACGCTCGTCGTGAGGGACCTGAACGGGAACGAGACGACCAGTCCCGCGAAGAGATTCACCACTACGGCGGTGGAGGACGATTAGGGCGCCGGTTGCCCCTCCGCTGGGCGCGTGTTACAATGCGCGCCCTGTGGACGGGTCGGCCTGCGGGCCGCCCGTCCGTCCTTTTGAGGGCCCTTTGTGCGCGAGAAATCCGGTTCAAACCTGGAGGGGAATTTGCATCCCGTGAAGACGATTCTTGACCGCTGTCGGATAGCCGCGTTCCTTCTTCTCTGGGGCGCCAGTGCCGTCCTCTTCGCCGCGGAATCGACCCCGCCCGTCATCTCGACGATCCGCGTCGAGGGCATCCATAACGTCACCGAATTCACCATTCTCAACACCCTCTCCATCAAGGAGGGCGAACCCCTCTCCCTCCGCCGCGTGCGCAACGACATCCGGGCCCTCTACGAATTGGGGCATTTCGAGGATGTCCGGATCGAAGCGGAGGAGACCCGGAAACCCGACGAGGTGGTCCTTCGGGTGATCGTGGTCGAGCGTTTGAGGGTGTCCTCCATCTCCTTCGAGGGCAACCGGAAGAAGAAGGACAAGAAGCTGAGGGAGGAGATGAAGACCAAGCCCAAGGAATCCTTCGACCCGGCCCAGTTGAACGAGGACGTCTCGAAGATACTGAAGAAGTACCGTGAGGACGGGTTCTTCCTCGCGAAGGTGACCACCGATACCCAGTTGAACGAGGAGGACCGCACCGTCCAGGTGATCGTGCGCGTGGACGAGGCGGATCAGTTGAAGATCGGCAAGATCACCGTTGCCGGGGCCGAATCCTTCAGCGAAAAGAAGGTCCGCAACCGGATGAAGGAGATCCGGGAGGGGAAGAAGTACAAGGGCGACCTTCTGGAGGAGGACCTCCGCAAGATCGAGGAGTTCTACCGGAACGAAGGGTATCTCAAGGCCGTGATCCTGGGGCACGAAGTGAAGATCGACGAGGCCCAGAAGCTCGTGTTCATCGACATCCGCTTGAAGGAGGGGTTCCAATACCGGATGGGTCAAGCCGGGTTCGAGGGCAACCAACTGCACGAGTCGGCCGATCTGCAGAAGGTGCTTCGCTTGAAGGAGGGCGAGGTTCTTAAGCAGAAGGACCTGGACGCGGCCGTCGCGTCGGCCCGGTCGATCTATGCCGACAAGGGGTACATCTATTGTTCCGTGAGCCCCGACATGAAGTACGACGACGAGTTGAAGAAGGTGGACATCACCTTCAAGGTCGTCGAGGGCGATGTGGCCTACATCCAGGACATCAAGATCACCGGCAACTACAAGACGCGCGATTACGTCATCCGCCGGGAGCTTTCCATGAAGGCCGGCGAGAAGTTCGAGGCGGTCAGGATCCGTTCCTCCACCATGAACCTCTACAACCTGGGCTTCTTCGAGGAGGTTAACCCCGAGGTGGAGCCGGGGGAGGAGCGCGGCAAGGAGATCCTGGTTTTCCGCGTGAAGGAACGCAAGACGGGTTCCATCAGCGTGGGGGGCGGTTATTCCTCCGTGGATCGATGGGTCGGGAACGTGAAGTTCGAGGAGGCCAACCTCTTCGGCCGCGGTCAACGCTTTAACATCGAATGGGAGTTCGGGAAGCGGCGGAACAGCTATCAGGTGGGTTTCACGGAACCGTGGCTTTTCGGGACCCGGACCTCGTTCGGGGTCGACCTCTTCAACGTCATCCGCGACCTCGACTTCTACACGGAAAAACGTCTCGGCGGCAACCTGCGTCTGGGCCGTCGCCTGACCCGCCGCTGGAGCGTTTTCGGGACCTATCTCTACGAGCGGGTCTCCGTCCGGGACGTGGCGCCCACCTATTCCGATCCGCTCCTGCCCAACTTCATCCCTGAGAGCACCAGCGCCACCTCCTCCTTCACCCCCCGCGTCGTGTACGACAGCCGGGACAATTATTTCGAACCGACGCGCGGCTGGAAGCACCAGCTTTCGGTGGAGATCGCGGGCGGGCCCTTCGGTGCCAACCAGAACTTCATCAAGACCATTCACGATTCCTCCAAGTTCATACCTCTCTTCTGGAAGTTCGTTCTGGGCAACCATGTCCGCCTGGGATACGCGAAGGGATACCGGGCCCGCGGGAAGTACACCGATGTCCCGGTCTACGAGCGCTTCTTCTGCGGTGGGACCGATACGGTGCGCGGTTACCCCGAGCGGAGCATCGGGCCCGCCGTCGGCGGCCGCGTCCTGTACGTCTGGAACACGGAGTTGAAGTATCCCATTGCGGGGCCCCTGCGAGGCGTTCTCTTCTTCGATGTGGGGGATTCTTGGGAGGATGTCCACCGGATCGAGAACACCCTGGAGTACGGGTATGGCCTCGGCGTCCGGCTCACCATCCCCGGAACCGTGATGGCCATCCGCCTCGATTACGGCTGGCCCCTCAACACGATGAACCGGGACGCTGACAAGAACGGGGAACTGCACTTCAACCTCGGCGACATCTTCTAGACGTCCGCCTCGCGGTTGGAAGGGACGGTCCTGAGGGGCCGTCCCTTTTTTTTGACCGGGGATCCGATCAAATACCTGAACATTCCTTGCCCGTCCAGCGGGGTTCCGATAACATGGCCGCCATGCGCATCCTGCTCACCAACGACGACGGGATCGATGCTCCGGGGCTCCGGGCCCTCTACGAGGCCGTGAAGGGCCTGGGCGAGATCGCGGTCTCGGCTCCCGAGAAACAGCACAGCGCGGCAGGGCATTCCATTACCCTTCACGTCCCCTTTTCGGTTCGACGGAAGGCCTGGCCCGACGTGCCCCTCTCCTTTGCCGTCGGTTCCACTCCCGCGGATTCCGTGCGTTTGGCCGTCCTTCAACTGCTCCCCTGGAAACCCGACCTGGTCGTCTCCGGCATCAATCATGGGGCCAATTACGGGACGCTCGTGCTCTATTCCGGCACCGTGGCGGCCGCCGCGGAGGCCGCCATCCTTCACATCCCCTCCTTCGCGGTCTCCAGCACCAGCTACGATTGGGATGATTATTCCACGGCCGGCAAGGCCGCCGCCCATATCGCGCGGGTCATCGGCGAGAAGGGCCTTCCGTCTGACATCCTTTTCAATGTCAATGTGCCGCCCCTGCCGGTGGACGCGGTGAAAGGCATGCGATTGACCCATCAGGGGGATTACCGGCACGTGGACGACCTCCTCCCCCATGAGACGAAAGAGGATCATTACGCCTATATCTGGGGGACCCCGGTTCACCGGACGGACGATGATCCGGGGTCCGATGTCTCTTGTGTGAGGGAGGGATATATCGCCATAACCCCGATCCACCTGGATCTCACCGCCCGCCAGCATTTCGAGGCCTTGCGACGCTTGCCGTTGGAGGGGGATGCTTGGAAGGCCTGAAGGAAGGGGCGCGCGTCGCGCCCGGATCGCTTCCCTTGACCGATCCCATCGGCTCCGTCCGCGAACAGTTCGCGGCGTTCCCGGAGATCCCTGCCTGGCCCCAGCTTCCCCGCTTCTCATCGGGGGATCGGACGGGTTTTCAGGAACTCAAAGGCATGCCTCTGCTGACCTGGCCCAAACCCGAGGAGCCCGTCCTGAACACCGATCATCCGGGTTTCGAGGATGTGGCTGAACTGCTCCGGACCGAGAACCGGACCGGGCCTTTCGACCGCGGGGCGTTCGAACACGATGATGCCCCGGGCTTCTTCGCCTTCGTAAGGGAGGCGGCGGCCCTTTCAGGTCCGGACATCCTGGCCGTCAAGGGACAATGCGCGGGTCCGGTGACCCTGGGTTTGTGTGTCAAGGACGGCTATGGGAAGCCACTTCTCTCCTCTCGCGAGGGGATGGAAGCCCTGAGGGAGTACCTGCTTCTTCACATGAGATGGCAGGTTTCCCGCCTCGTGACCATCAGGAAACCCGTCGTCTTCTTTCTCGATGAGCCGGCGCTCGGCTCGACCTTCGAACCCTCCCGATACGGGCTCTCCTGGCCGGAGCTCCGGGATTGGTACGGGCCCCTCCTGCAGCCCCTCCAGGAATCGGGCGTGGTCGCGGGCATCCATTGCTGCGGACCGGGTCCCTGGCCCTGGATCGACTCGACTCCCATGGAGATGTTCCATTTCGACGATCGCTACCTGTCCACCCACGAGGGGGATGCGCCGGGACTGGGCCGTTTCCTGGGACAAGGAGGCCTCCTCGTATGGGGGATGATCCCGACGGACCCGATGTCGGATCGGGGCTCCGCTTCCGAAGTCTTGCGGGCCTGGGAGGGAGGCGTCGACCGCTTGGTTTCGGCGGGAATCGACCGGGACCTCCTGACGGGTCGCTCCGTTTTTTCAACCGCGTGCGGGCTGGGCGGTCTTTCCGTGGATGCGGCCGCGGAGGCCGTGCGTCAACTCCACGCATTCACGCGGCTTTGGCGCGAGAAATGGGTGCGGAAGTGAAACGAATCCTGCTCCTGTTCCTCGTTCTTGTCCTGTCCTCCTGTGCTACCCCGGTTCGGGAGAAGGCGCCCGGGCCGCCGACGCTGACCCCCCGCCAGTTGATGGGTCTCGACCCCTTGTTCGGCATGTTCAAGGACGAGGCGAGCGGACAATGGGCCAACCGTGACGTCATGGAAGCGTATTGGCGCCTGAAGGACGAGGCGCGGAAGGCCGGATACGAGATCATCCTGGTTTCCGGACGGCGGTCCTTCACGGAACAGAAATACATCTGGAACCGCAAGTGGAACGCCTTCCTGAAGGATTCGAACCTGGATGACGAGACCCTGGTGGGCATGATCCAGCAATACACGAGCGTACCCGGCCTTTCCCGTCACCACTGGGGCACCGAACTGGACCTGTCGGAGGAGAAAGCCCGCCGCGAGATGCGGGATCCGCTTTGCACGAGGAGCGTGAGGGCTGAACGGTTCCACGAATGGCTGAGGGAGAACGCGCCACGCTTCGGTTTCTGCCAGCCCTATCGGGGGAAGGGCGTCGTGAAGCCGGAACCCTGGCATTGGACCTATCACCGATATTCCAGCGTCTATGAGGTCCAGATGGACGCTTGCGTGGATGCGAATCGCATCGCGGGTCGGGGCGTCAAGGGGGAGGAATATTTGAAGACCCATCTTTGGAGCATCTATCGTGAACAGCGGCGGTCCGTCGATCGGGATTGTCGCACTCAGTGACGATCCGTTCGGGGAAGCCCAAGGGCTTGTAGGGTCCCGCGGCAATCTGTAGCATATATTGACATCCAGGCCCCAAAAAGTGATAATACGCCTGCATTTTTCCCCGCTTTCCTCGCTTATCCAACGCCACCCATCGATTCTTTGACACCCTTCGGGAACGGGCCGGATCCAAGCCCGCCGGGGGGGTCTTTTGTTTTTGGAGGGCCATCCTTGATCGCTCGATATACCCGCCCCGAAATGGGGGCGATCTGGTCGGACCAAGCCAAGTTCGAGGCCTGGTTGCGGGTGGAGGTGGCCGCCTGCGAGGGGTGGACCCGTCTGGGGCGCATCCCGAAGAAGGACATGGCGGTCATTCGGAAAAAGGCCCGTTTTTCGATCAAGCGCATCGACGCCATCGAACGCAAGACCAATCATGACCTCATCTCCTTCCTCACGAGCGTAGCCGAGAACGTGGGGCCCGCCTCGCGGTTCATCCACATGGGCCTCACTTCCACCGACGTGGTGGATACGGCCCAGGCCCTCCAACTATGCGCGGCCACGGATCTTCTTCTCGGCCAGCTGAGATCCCTTCGGGCCGTGATCCGGCGTCTGGCCCTCCGTCACAAGTATGACCTGATGATCGGTCGCACCCATGGAGTCCATGCCGAGCCCGTGACTTTCGGTCTCAAGATGGCGCTCTGGTACGACGAGGTTGGCCGACAGATCGACCGTCTCTCCCACGCGCGAGTTCATGTGGCGGTGGGGAAGATCTCCGGTGCCGTCGGCACCTTTGCCAACATCGATCCGCGCATCGAGGCCACCGTTTGCCGGCTCCTGGGTCTCAAACCGGCCCCCGTCTCCACCCAGACGCTCCAGCGGGACCGGTTCGCCTATTACCTGGCCGTGCTGGCGGGCATCGGCAACTCCCTCGAGAAGTTCTCGACGGAACTGCGCAACCTCCAACGCACCGAGATCCTGGAGGCCGAGGAACATTTCGCCGAGGGGCAGAAGGGGTCTTCGGCCATGCCCCACAAGCGCAATCCCCTGACCTGCGAGCGGGTGGCCGGTCTTTCCCGCGTCCTGCGGGGATATGCGTGGGCCGCCCAGGAGAACGTGGCCTTGTGGCACGAGCGGGATATCACCCACAGCGGCGCCGAACGCATTCTCTTCTCGGACTCCGCTATCCTCCTCCACTACATGCTGTACCTGTTCATCGGCATCATGGACAAGCTGAACGTCTACCCGAAGCGCATGGCTGCCAACATCCAGTTGACCCGCGGCCTGGTGTCGAGCCAGCGGGTCCTCTTGGGCCTCGTGAAGAAGGGGCTGACCCGGGAACGGTCGTACGCCATCGTCCAGCGCAACGCCTTACGGGCCTGGCGGGAGGGCCTGAGTTTCAAGGACCTTCTCCTGGCCGACCCCGACGTCACTGGCCGCATTCCCGCCGGGGAGATCGACGGGTTCTTCGACCTGTCCTACCATCTGAAGCACGTGGATACCATCCTGAGACGAGCGGGGGTTCTCCGATGAGCTGGCATGTGAACGTCTATGTGACGCTGAAGCCGTCCGTTCTCGACCCGCAAGGGGCCACCGTCCAGCGGGCGCTCGGGCAGATGGGGTATCCGAAGGTGACCGGCGTGAGGCTCGGCAAGTTCATGGAACTGGAGTACGACGATTCGCTTTCCGAGGGCGACGTGAAGAAACAGACCGACGAGATCTGCGACAAGCTGCTGGCCAATCCCAACATCGAGACCTACCGCTTCACCGTCGAGAAGAAATAGCGGACTGACACGGAAAATACAAAGCCAACGCGAAGTTGGAAGTCGCGAAGAAGTTCTTTTTCTTTATTAACTTTAAACTTCCCGACTTCGCGGCTTCGCGTTAGATGTGAATTTGAAGGAGTAGTGAATGAAATTCACGGTGCTGGTGTTCCCGGGGTCCAATTGCGACCATGACTGCGAGCACGCCCTCAAGGATGTCCTGAAACAGAAGGTCGAGATGGTCTGGCACAAGGACACCGACCTGAAGAATCCCGATTGCGTGGTGGTGCCCGGCGGGTTCTCCTACGGGGATTACCTGCGCTGCGGGGCCATCGCCCGCTTCTCGCCCATCATGCGCTCCGTGAGGGAGTTCGCGGAGCGGGGAGGGCTCGTGATCGGGATCTGCAACGGGTTCCAGATCCTTTGCGAGGCCCATCTCCTGCCCGGCGCCCTCCTGCGCAACCGTTCACTCCTCTTCTCCTGCCGTCAAACGCGCTTGCGGGTGGAGAATGCCGCGACGCCCTTCACGAACCGGGCGCGAAAAGGCCAGGTCCTCAAGATCCCCATCGCCCACGGTGAAGGCAATTATTGTATCGACCCGGAGGGCCTGAAGGCCCTTGATGGCAACGGGCAGGTCCTGGTCCGCTACTGCGACGAGCGCGGCGAGACTACGCCCGAGAGCAATCCCAACGGTTCCCTGGAGAACATCGCCGGGGTTTGCAACGACCGGTTCAACGTCTTCGGATTGATGCCCCACCCGGAGCGGGCCGCGGAGACCGCCCTGGATTCGACGGACGGGCTTTTCATCCTGGAATCCATTTTGGGAGCGGGGGTGCGGGCATGAGCGCTCCCGACGTCGAGATCACGCCGAAAGTCGTGGCCGAGCACGGTTTGCGGGAAGAGGAGTACGCCCGGATCCGGGGCATCCTGGGGCGCGAACCCAACATCAACGAGTTGGGGCTTTACTCGGTCATGTGGTCCGAGCATTGCGGTTACAAGCATTCGCGCGCGATCCTGAAGGACCTGCCCACGAAGGGCAAAGCCGTCCTGCAGGGGCCCGGGGAGAACGCGGGCATCCTCGACATCGGCCAGGGCTGGGCCGTGGCCTTCAAGGTCGAGAGCCACAACCATCCCTCCGCCATCGAACCCTACCAGGGCGCGGCCACCGGGGTGGGCGGCATCCTGCGCGACATCTTCACCATGGGGGCGCGGCCGGTGGCCTGCCTGAACTCCCTGCGCTTCGGTGACCTTTCGGATGCGGCGAACCGGCATCTCTTCGCCGGGGTGGTGAAGGGCATCGCCGATTACGGCAACTGCATGGGCATTCCCACCGTGGCGGGCGAGGTGGTCTTCGACCCCACGTATTCCGAGAACTGCCTGGTGAACGCGATGTGCGTCGGTCTCGTGCGCCACGAGCACATCATCCGCGGCAAGGCCCAGGGTGTCGGCAACGCCGTCATCTACATAGGCTCCACGACGGGCCGCGACGGCATCCACGGCGCGACCTTCGCCTCGACCGAGATCACCGAACAGACCACCGAGAAGCGGAGCGCGGTCCAGGTGGCCGATCCCTTCATGGAGAAACTGCTCATGGAGGCCACGCTCGAGCTCATCGAGAACGACCTTCTCGTGGGCATCCAGGACATGGGAGCTGCCGGGTTGACCTGTTCCACCTGCGAGATGGCCAGCCGGGGAGGGGCGGGCATCGAGATCGACCTCGCGAAGGTGCCCAAGCGCGAGAAGGGCATGACGCCCTACGAGATCCTCCTTTCCGAGTCCCAGGAGCGCATGCTGCTGGTGGCCAAGCCCGGTTGCGAGAAGCGCGTGCACGAGGTGCTGGAGAAGTGGGACCTCCACGCCGCCACCATCGGCCAGGTCACGGATACGAAGCAGATGGTCGTGAAGATGGACGGGAAGGTGGTGGCTTCCGTCCCGGCCGAGTCCTTGACCGAGGCGCCCCTCTACCATCCGGCCAAGAGCGAACCGGAGGTCCTGAAACGGCACCGCGGGTTCGACGAGTCCTCGGTGCCCGACGTGAAGGATGCGGCCGCGACCCTGAAGGCCCTCCTGGCCGATCCCACCCTGGCCAGCAAACGCTGGGTGTACCACCAGTACGACCACATGGTGCGTACCAACACCCTGGTCCGGCCCGGCTCCGATGCGGCCGTCCTGCGCGTGAAGGGCACCGACCTCGGTTTGGCCATGACCATCGATTGCGTGGGGTCCTATTGCGCGCTCGACCCCGCCGAGGGCGGGCGCCATGCCGTGGCCGAGGCGGCCCGCAACATCGCTTGTTCGGGGGCCGTCCCGATCGGTGTGACCAACTGCCTGAATTTCGGCAATCCCGAGAAGCCCGACGTTTTCTACATGTTCGAGAAATGCGTGACGGCCATGGGCGACGCCTGCCGCGCCTTCGGCCTGCCCATCACGGGTGGGAACGTATCCTTCTACAACGAGAATCCGCAGGGGGCCATCGACCCGACTCCCGTCATCGGGATGATGGGCCGTTTCGAGGATGTCACGAAGCAGGTCACCCAATGGTTCAAGGACGAGGGGGATCCCGTCTATTTGCTGGGAAGCATCGGCGATTCCATCGGTGCCAGCCGCTATTTGGCCGTCGTCCACGGGAAAAAGACGGGACACGTTCCGAAGGTGGACCTGGACGCCGAGCGCCGCCTCCAGGAAGTCCTGCGTTCGATGGCCGACAGCCGCGTCCTCAAGAGCGCCCACGATTGTTCCGACGGCGGGTTCGCCGTGGCGCTGGCGGAGTGCTGCTTCAGCGGACGGACCCACGAACAGAAGGAGCGGGGTTGCCGGGTGTCCCTGCCGGGTCGGGGCCGCCTGGATGCCCGTCTTTTCGGCGAGGCCGCCGGGAGGGTGATCCTCACGGTTTCGCCGGGACGGCAGGCGGAAGCGGAGTCGCTCCTGAAGGCCGCCGGGTTGCCGTTCGAACGGATCGGGACGGTGGGCGGATCGAACCTCGCAATCGAGGGCGCGTTGGATGTGGCGGTGGCGGACCTGGCCGAACCGTTCTTCACCTCGATCGAAAAGATAATGTCCTAGA
>CAZGWJ010000047.1:0-19641 GCA_964529445.1 uncultured bacterium | reverse complement strand
GATCCGGTAAGGGCCTACGAAATGCGCCTGGTCAAACAGATCGTGGTGGCCAGCGTGACGAGCGAGGGGTCGCGCAGCGGGGCCTACGTGAAGCTGAAAAACGTGGGATACGGGAAGACCAAAAAGCCACAGGCGCGTATCGCTATCCAGTGTGCCAAGAAGCGCGGGGCCCAAGAGAAAGAGTTCACTATCAAGGGCGACGAGGATCTTTACCAACTTTCGGGCGAGTTATCCCAGTACCGAGATGGTTACGTGCTCACCGAGATAAATGCGGAACCGGGCAACGAATCCATCTCTTTCAACAATGGTGTATGTCTGTACCTGGGACAGGAGCAGGACGGCCCTCGGGACGACATCTGGAAAACACAAATCCACAACACCGTCAAGCGCCACTTGGAGAAGGAACTTCAGGTCAAGGGCAAGGGCATCAAGGTTCTGAGCCTCTTTTTCATTGATCGAGTGGCAAACTATCGGTCTTACGACGAGAACGGCAAACCCCAGAAAGGCAAGTTTGCCCTTCACTTCGAGTCGGCCTACAAGGACCTGATTAAGAACGAGCGTTATAAGGGCATTCTCTCGGATAACGTGGAAGCACTCCACAACGGCTACTTCGCCCAGGACAAGAAGGGGGTGCTCAAGGAGTCTCGCGAGACCCGACCCACGGAGGCTGACGAGGATGCATTTAACCTGATAATGAAGGACAAGGAACGTCTCCTCTCGTTGGAGGAGCCCCTGCGGTTCATCTTCAGCCACTCCGCCCTACGCGAGGGGTGGGACAATCCTAACGTCTTTCAGATTTGTACCCTCAATGAGACACAGTCGGCCATGAAGAAGCGACAGGAGATTGGGCGTGGACTTCGGCTACCCGTGAACCAGCAGGGTGAACGGGTGTTCGACGAGGCGATAAACCGTCTCCTAGTAGTCGCCAACGAGAGTTACGAAGAGTTCGCAAAGACCCTCCAAAAAGAATACGAGGACGACTGCGGGGTCACATTCGGTAAGATACCGTTGTCGGCCTTCTCGAAACTGGCCATGCCGGGGCAGGTTGCCGGTATCGGCCGCGAGGCTTCGGTTAGGGTCTGGGAAGCTCTGGTTAAAGCTGGACTTCTCACAGAAGAGGGCAAGATTCTTCCCGCGTTCAAGCCCGAGCAGGCCGGTTTTAAGTTGGCGTTGCCGCAGGAGTATGGCGGGCTGGAAGTGGCAGTGGTCGACATCGTTAAGAGTTACCGGTTGGAGCGTCACATAAAGAGGGATGAGGATAGGAAGCGTCTCCAGATCAACAAGCAAGTGTATCTGGACCCGGAATTCCGAGCTCTTTGGGAGAGAATTAAGCATAAGACCACCTACTCCGTGGACTACCCCACGGAAGTCCTGCTGGAGAAGGCCGTGGCAGCTCTCAAACGGATGCCTCCCGTTGAACCTTTGAAGATCGTGTTCACCCAGGCACAGGTAAACGTGAATCATAGTGGTGTAACCACCCGGGTGACGAGTGCGGGAGAGGCTGCTGCCACTCAAACAAGTCGTATGCCGGACATGATTGAATACCTCCAGAACCGAACTGACCTGACCAGGGGTACGCTGGCAAGGGTATTGGTGAAGTCGGGGCGATTGGGCGACGCTCTCGTAAACCCGCAGGCGTTCATGGACCTAGCCGCGAACGCCATTCAGCGGGTAATGCACGAGCTAGTTCTGGAAGGAATCAAGTATGAGCGTGTCGAGGGCGGTTTCTTTGACATGAGGCTCTTCGAGACCGAGGAGATAGTCAGTTACCTGACCGAACGGTTTGAGACCAATAAGAGTGTTTACGACGCCGTGGTTTACGACTCGGAAGTGGAACGGGAGTTCGCCGAGAAGATGGAAGCCCGCGAAGATATTAAACTGTTCGTGAAATTACCCCCTTGGTTCAAGGTGGACACGCCGTTGGGGACCTACAATCCCGACTGGGCCATCGTCAAGCACGGGGACAGCGCCCTCTATCTGGTCCGGGAGACGAAGGGAACCCTGAACTTCGAGCACCTTCGGCAGGTTGAGGAACAGAAGATCAAGTGCGGAACCCAACACTTCCAGACGCTCGGGGTGGATTATAAGATTATTGTGTCTGCAGACGAGATATAGGGGAAATATGGAACTAGACAGGAGATTGTTTGAGATATTGAAATATGTAAATGCTTACAATGACATTCAGATGGCGCATGGCCAGTTTATTATGCTAAAAGGCGTGAATTTAGAAATTGAACACGGTTTAGATGGCGATGAACAGTTTAAAAGAATGGATATTCGCGATGCTTTTCAGACGGCTGCAGTGGTTTACTACTCAAGACCGTTTATTGGTAACAGACCATTCGGTGCTATCACATCAAATTTTGAGACACTGAAAAAGTCTGGCTATAAGCATATTCACGAGGCAATATTGAATGTGCGATCTAATGCCGAGGCACATAGTAATTTGTGGATGCGTACGATCAGCATCATAGAGTTCAATGGCGAAAATATCAAACCGGACGAACCGTTCGAATCTTTCGCGATAAGAAAGTCGGTCATGGTAATGCCCGGAGAGGATGACGAAGTGATTAATATGTGCAAAGAACTATATGAAGAGATACTTGGGAAAATTGTAGGATTAACATATCTGGAGGATGGTGGTAGGGTTACATATGCTGATGTGATGCGAAGACAAAAAGAGTTGCTTGAATTGCAGTAGTCTCAAAAAGCTTTTACAGGTAAACTCCGTCTAAGCAAATATGGAACACGGCCTTCCGATTAAGAAAACAACAATTCCGATACATTCAAAACGTTGGTAATTAGCATGAAGATGTTCTTCTTGTTATTCTTCTTTTTCCGAAGGATGTGCTCGGGAATCATCAGTAATTCTCGGTAAAAGCCTCTTGATGATCCTGACGTATCGTTCCATGGAAAACGGCTTGTAGGGAATGGTTTTATTGCCGAAATGGAGGAATTGAGGGCGATTTCGATTCCCCGTGGGGCTACCAATATTCCTCGCCTATTCCGCCTGTTCAGACAGTTTATTAATTGATGATCAACGTTATTCTTGCGATACTATTCAGCACAATTCGCAACGATCATAGCGATGCCTTCTCGGAGACTGATTTGAAGCGATTTGTCATTTTCTTGGTTCTCGCCATATTTGGATCGATCTCATCCGTTTCGTGCAAGAAAAGCGACTCGCCTCCCACGGCCCCCGCATCCCCCCCGGTCACCATCCTCGTGACCGCCACGGACACGATCACCTTCACCCCTTCCAGCCATACACCGACCGGGACGGGGACTCCCTCGGATACCTTCACGATTACGCCTACCTTCACCGAAACGTTCACTCCGGTCACCATCCTCGTGACCGCGACCGACACTCCCACCGGATCGCACACCCCCACTTTCACGGTTACGGATTCCCCAACCTCGTCCTGGACCCCCGTTACCATCCTCGTCACGGCCACTCATACGGCGACCTTCACGGATTCCCCGACGTGCACTCCCACGGGAACACCGACCCTCCGCATGACCGATACACCCTATTGCATTGACCCGTTTTATTTCGGTTACGAAAGCGGCTATGCCGATGGCGGTGGAGTTTTCTACCAGGAGATCGTGCTGGGACGATACAACCTGCAAGTTCCGGCGGTTGTCATGTCGCTTTCCGCCAACCTTGACGCGATGTATCTTGGTGAATTCCGGATGGCCCTTTACGATGACAACGCCGGGAACCCCGGCGCGCTACTGAGCCAATCCGATACACAAACGGTATCCGAAGATAGCGGATGGAATACGGTCGATATACCTGACCAAAGCCTTCCGGCCGGCAACTACTGGATCGCGCTCCAGTGTCCTGACGATGGCATGCGTTCCGCTAACGGGCTCGGTATCGGGCGAATCGTCAGCCACTCATGGGGTGATTTCCCCGATGTGATTCCCGGAAGCAACAATGACTCTCTCTACCGCATGAGGGCCAACTTCTGTCCTTTGGCGCCGATGTTCACGCCCACCCAAACATTTGTACCGACCCAAACCTTGACTCCCAATCCCACCTGTATCACGACAGCCGCGTCGTTCGGCATCACCACAGGCCTCGCGGGAAATACCGATGACACCCAAGTCGTGCAGTACGCTACGAGGGGCAACTTGCCCGTGGCGGGGAATGTTCGGAGGGTCCAATTCTACGCCAGCGTCGGAACCGGTCACGGGTACGCCCGCGTGGGGATATACCAGGATTCCGGAACCGCGCCCTATCCCTATCCCACCGATCTGATCGTGGAATCCACCGGTATCCTCTATATCGCCACCACGGGATGGTACAGTTTGGACATCCCCGTCACGACCCTATCACCGGGATATTATTGGGCTTCGGTCATGATCCGGCCCATGGACATCGGGAATACCTCCATCGGGATCGGAATGCTTTCGGGAGGGAATAATAGTCGCGTCTCCAATCTCTTCAACGCCTGGGGCGACCTGCCCTCGCCGTTCGGCGCATGGTCCATTTATAACGACTTTCTGATCAGCGCGGAATACTGTACGCCGTAGCCTATTCGCCGATTCCGGACCGGTCGACGCATCGCTTTGAAGGATGTGATCCACCACCAATGGCCGGTCTTTTTGAAATCCAAACTGTTCCATGTCCGAACATTGGCGACCTTGAGGCGATAAACACCATTTAGCCACTCGACGATAGGGTTCCAACTCGAAAGCGCCTGGGCTACCATATTTGTCTGCGGGATATCTGAACGGCTTGCCTGGCCGAGCATTCAGGTGATTGGCCGATTGATATAGGGCGGTATTATAGACGACGGTAGACATCCCGGCGGTGACCGATCCGGTAAACCCGCACCAGCTTTTGCTCGTCGTTCACGGTGTATAGGATCCGGTATTGGCCTTTCCGGATGCGGTAACCTGGATGACCCGTGATCTTCTTGGTTCCGGGCGGCCGCGGATCGTTTTGAAGGTCGTCCAATACCGGGGTGATCAGGGCCTGAACTTCACGGGACAGTCCCTTCAACTCCCGCAGGGCGCGGGTTTCCAGTTCGAGGCGGTAGGACACGGACTTACTTGCCGCCCTTCAGACTCTTTTTCACTCCATCCCAGGCGTGAAATCCGGACGCGTTGCTGACGGACTCCTTGAGGTCCTCCGCGTCGAGCAGGTCCTCCAATTTCTCCTTCAGGGCGGCCTCCACCACGAAGTTCTTCCGTAGTCCCAACCGGCGGCAGGTCTCGTCCAGGGCCAACGTGAGGTCGGCGGGTAGACGGGTCGCGAATGCGTGGGTTTTCGACATGGGTGCCTCCTGCAAGAAATATCTAGAAGAATATTACTTCTGATATATCATGAAATCAATGGTTTTCCGTGATCTTATATAAAGCCGTAAGCCAAACAATGATTTGGTTCCAACCCGAAACCGCCTGGGCTACCAAATTTCTTTTGTGGATATTCTGCCGTGGCGGTTTGGCCGCGTATTCTGAGGTCCCCCGGTCAAAGTCTTGAATTGACCAAACTGCGGACAGACCGTAGTATGGTCAGCATGCTCAAGCGCTATCTTACCCCTGCGATCGAGACCCTTTGTTTTGCCAAGCATAAGATCGCGATGATATCCGGTCCCCGTCAGTGTGGAAAAACGACTTTCGCCAAAATGATCCTCGAAAACCGCCGGGCCGGGCAGTACCACAACTGGGACGATGCCGAATTCCGCCGAACATGGGCGCGAAAACCATCCTCCATCGTTCCCCGGGCTGAACGGGGCAGGATCCCGATCGTCGTGCTTGATGAAATCCACAAGGACCGTTTGTGGAAGCGCAACCTCAAGGGGATTTATGACACGTTGACTTCGCCTTGCGATTTCCTCGTCACCGGCAGTGCGCGTTTGAACGTCTTCCGGAGGGGCAGTGACAGCTTGATGGGGAGGTTCTTCCATTTCCGGCTCCACCCGTTTTCCATCCGGGAGATGGAGCAGAAGGGTGTCCCGGAACCGGATGAGGCGATGGGTTCGATCTTCCGTCGGCCGACCCGTATCAACCCCGGGTTGGAAAAGCATCTGGACTCGCTTATGAGGTTCGGCCCCTTCCCGGAACCCTTGTTCGGACGGAACGATAAGAGCGCGAGATTGTGGAGGACCACGCATGAACAATCGGTCATCCGCGAGGACCTCCGTGATATCAGCCGCCTGCCGGACCTCGGACGCCTTGAACTGATGGCCTCCTTGATACCCGAGAGGGTCGGGTCGTTGTTCAGCCTGAATTCCTTGCGCGAGGACATGGACATCTCCTTCGATACGCTGCGCCGATGGCTGACCTATCTCAAAGAACTTTATTACCTTTTCGAGATCAAACCGTACAGCCGCAACATCACCCGGTCGCTGCGCCGGGAGGGCAAGGTTTATCTATTCGACTATGCCGCCGTCAAGGATGAGTCGGCCCGGTTCGAGAACCTGGTCGCCTGCCACCTCCTGAAGGCGTGCCACTACTGGTCGGATACCGGCGAGGGCGCATTCGAACTTTTCTACCTCAGGGACAAGGAAAAGCGCGAAATCGACTTCCTGATCGTCCGGGATGGCATCCCCTGGCTTCCGGTCGAGGTGAAGTACCGCGAAACCGACCTGTCCGAAAACTGGTCGCGGTTTATCGGGATGCTGCCATGCAAAAGAGCCGTTCAATTGGTTCGGAAACCGACTTGGACGACCCACAAGGTGCGGGACAAGGAGATCCTGGTGGCGGGTGCCGCCGAGGCTCTTCACGGAGTCGTTTGACATTCTGATCAAGCGTTGCGAGGCGCGCATATCCGTGCTGGATGAAGCTCCGATTGTGTTGTTTTCAGCTGATACATTTCATTTAGCCACTCGACCAAGTGGTTCCAACTCGAAACCGCTCGGGCTACCAATTTCTCTTTTGATGCGCCGGACGAACCTAAAAGCCTGTAGATGCAAGACGGTTCGCTGGTTCGATGATATTATCTGGATGATTCTACTGCCTCGAGAAGTCTCTATATCCGCCTATCCCCGCTCGGACCCAAAGGTTAATGGAATCCGAATCCTACAGGATGAACTTAATTGATTTAGATCTGTAATTGGTTTTCCTGGCGCTATTGTTGCTCCTGCGCGGCACGGGCTCAGTCCTCATGCCGATTTAATCGTCTTATTCCGGCTTTTACCGGGTTGAATTTGATCGCCCAATCATATGGGAAGACTTAAAATGTCAAAAAGTGCTTGATTTCAAATCACGGGTATTGCGTTTATGAGGACGTTTCAACAATTGGCAAAGAAGGATGGCGCTGTCCCCGTGATGACCGCGTGGGGCCTCTCTTCCATTGCGGAATACAAGGGCAAGCAAGCCCTGTTCACGAAACAGTCTCCCCAAAGGCTCAAGGCTCTCCGGGAACACGCCATGATCGAAAGCGCGGTTTCGTCCAACCGCATCGAAGGCGTGGAAGTGGATCCTGGCCGTGTCATGAAAGTGATCTTGGGTGACACGGCGTTGAAGGACCGCGACGAGGAGGAAGTGCGCGGCTATAGGGACGCTTTGAGTCTTATTCATGAGAAAGACGGCCGGTTGCCGGTGAGCGAGAAAACCATTCTCGAACTGCACCGGTTGGCAAAAGCCAAGACGGGCGATGCCGGCCGGTACAAGGAAAAGGACGGCGATATTATCGAGAAGTATCCGGATGGCCGTGTGCGGGTCAGGTTCAAGACCGTATCGGCCGCAAAGACGAAGCAGTCCGTCAAGGACTTGGTTGCCGACTGGGATACCTTCATCCGCGATGGGAAGGTACCGCCCGCCATCGTAATGGCGGCCTTTAACCTGGACTTTCTCTGCATCCACCCCTTCCGGGACGGCAATGGCCGCGTTTCCAGGCTTCTCCTACTGCAACAGTGCTACCACCTGGGCCTGGAAGTCGGGCGATATATCAGCCTGGAGAAGCTGATCGAGCGTAATAAGGATCGGTACTACGAAACCCTGGAGGAAAGTTCCCGGGGGTGGCATGAGGGCAAGCACGATCCGTGGCCCTACATCAATTACGTACTCTTCATACTGCGCGAGGCCTACCGCGACTTCGAGGATCGGGTGGGGTCCACCCATGAGCCGCGCGGCGCCAAGACCGAGATCGTCCAGGCCGCCATAGGGAAGTTACGTGGAACCTTCACCCTGTCCGAGGTCGAGCGGGCTTGCCCAGGCGTCAGCCGTGACATGGTCCGAAAGGTGTTAAGGGACATGAAGAAGTCTGGCCTACTTAGTTGCCTGGGACACGGTCCCGGGGCTTCCTGGGAGAAAAAGGGTACTATCTCAAAATAAGGGTAATAATAGGGGTAATAAGAATTTGACATTTAAAGGGATGCCGGATGGGCGAAATGCAGGATTAACATGCCAGATCGAAATCGTAACAACCGATTCCCGCCTTGTTGGACCGCGTCAAGCGTTTCTGTCGATCGTGGAACCATCGACGCTTCGAAGTGTCTGTGCATACTTCAGCCATTGGATGGTCTGGTTCCAACTCGAAACCGTTTGGGCTACCATTTTCCCGTGATGCGGGAAAATGGTGGAGCAACAAAACCGATCGTAAAATGATGTGAAATATTGCGATCGACTGACCTGTGGTGAGCTTGTCGAAACCACCGCAGGCCTGCCCTGAAGTGTGCTGTGGGCTCTACTACAGGGGAGTCGAAGCCATCGACTGCTCGCCTGATCGATCTTTTGAATGCTCTTCACGAACCCGGGTCTCGCGAGAGGCCCGGGTTTTCCATTTCGCGGCCCCTTGCGTCGTTGGCCGCCCTCCGGCCTGATGCCTATCCCGCTATCTCAACACCATGAGTTTCTGGCGTGCGATCTCGGATCCGCCGACCCGGAAACGGATGTGATACGTGCCGTTGGCGACCTCGGCCCCCCATCGATCCTTCAAGTCCCAGGTCAGGGTGCCCAGGCCCTCGATCACGGCGGTTTCCGAGCGGATCCTCCGGAATGAATGGCTGAACAGCTCCCACGTCACGGCGACCGGACAGGGCGCCTGGTAATCGAAACGGAAAGCCTGATCCGACGAGGCCGGGTTCGGGTAGGCGGGCGAGACGAGAACGGAGCCGCATTCCCCTTGCGCCGGGGCGGGGGTCGGCGTCGGCGGGGGCGTATAGAAGGGATCGGGAGTCGGCGTCCGCGTCGGGGACAAGGTGGGCGTGGGGGTGAAGGAGGGGGTCGGGGAGGGGCAATCGGCCGGTATCTCTCCGTTGAATCCCAGGGTGTAGGGGTCCGTGATCGCCAGCACCAGGTGGCCGTCCTTGACGACCGCGTTCTGGGGCGTGAAATCGCAGAGGTTCTCGTCGAAGGTGTGCGACGCGGTGCGCCACCGGACGGCGTCGAAGGCGTTGAAGTCGTCCTTCCACGCGAGGGTGAAGTTGTTCCCGGTCCCGTAGTTCCCGCTTCCGGGGGTGTAGGCATAGTAGGAGGCGAAATCGTAGTAGGCGTAGGCCGGGAGCGAGGCCGGGTCGAAGACGCCCGCCCAGGCCGACAGGTTCGTGGCCCAGTGGTTCAACATGAACTTCTGGGTGAAGGTCAGCTGGGCGATGTGAGCGCCGGAATCGCGGTACACCTCGGTCCCGTCGATGAACCAGGCCACATAGGTCGGGGTCCACTCGATGGCATAGGTGATGAAGCAGCGGGTGGGGTCCTTCGACAACAGGTGCATGTGCTCGTGCATCACGTGGTTGTAGGTGATGACGTTGAACTGCACCCGGTCGTCGTACCGGCCGAGCACCTCCACGTCCAGTTCGTTCCATTGGGGTGTCGTGAAGTTCTCGTCGTTGAAGGTGAAAAGCGTGGACAGCATCCCGCTCTTGTCGGACGCCAGCATCCTCGCCTCGAACCGTCCATACAGGTACGACACGGCGGTCCGGATCTCGGCGGCCTTGTAATCCTTGGCGTTTACGGCCTGCACCAGGAACAGGGAAGCGAACAGGCACATCCAGAGGCGGATCCCGGGGCTCCTCCCGCGAATTGTCCGGTCATTCATCGGCATATGGATCGGCATCCTTTCATGACCGTCGTTCACTCCAATCCAAAAAACCGGCAACGCCATATTGCGAAACACCCCCTCGCCCTCTTCCGCAAGCGGGAGAGGGGGCCCTTCCACGGTTCAGTATCCGAGTCTAGCCCAAACAAGGTTTTTACAACCTCGAAACAAGCAGTATGGTGTGTTTGGGACGGCATTGTTCGTCGGTATTAAACCCCGGTCGAGCCATGGTTCATATATTACCCGGGGGATGCTGTCAGGCAATAACCGTGAAATACCGGCATCTTGGCCGGTTCCCCGGCGACGGGACGGGGTATCATCGGGGGCAACGACCGCGAAAGGCATCCATGCACAAGTCCCTCCTCATCCCCCTCCTGATCCTGGCGGTCCTTCCGGCCTGCTCCAAGAAGACGTCCCCCTCGGCCCCGGCGCCGTCTCCCTCGCCCTTCCCGGCGCCGATCCTCCTGTCGGGCTCCCTGGGATCCTTCGACCCCTCGCTGGCCGCCGACCCCTCCGCGTCCCGCGTCTGGATGAGCTATTCCGCCGTGGACCCCTCGGTGGCCTGGCCCGTCCAGAATCCCCAGGTCGTCTCGACCCGCCTGGCCTTCTCGGACGACGCGGGGGCTTCCTTCTCGGACGCGGGCGAGGTGAATCCTTTCCTGGACGTGGACCTCTCACCCCTGCCCGCCCCCCTGAACGCCGGGACCTGGCAGAACGAGGTCTCCGCCCTCGTGTTCGACCCCCAGGCGCCCGCGGCCCGGCGCTGGAAGCTCGTCTGGCACCATTACCTGGTCGTCAACAACCTGCGCCTTCTTGCCGAGCACGCCTGGATCGGCCTGAAGATGGCGGCGGACCCCGCCCAACTCGCTGCCGCTCCCGAGATCAAGCTCTTCACCTCGGCGGGGTACAGCACCGACAACGACACCGCGGGCGGCAACACGAAGTCGCCTCTCGGGGGAGGCCCCGTCCTGGCTCTCGACGCGGCCTTCCCGGCGCTCACCGGCGGCATCTTCAGCGAACCGGGCCTCCTGGCCTACGACTCCAACCTGTACCTCGCCCTCCTCTGCGTCCAGCCCGGGGTGGATCATCGCATCGTCCTCCTGCGATGCTGTTCGACTTGCGACCCGACCTCGGCGGGCAGTTGGGAGTACCTGGGCTCCCCCCTGGGGGAGGCCGAGGCCTTGCCCTACGGATACGACCAGGGCTTCTCGGCGCCGGCGCTTTTTTCCTCGGCCGGCGGGCTCCACCTCATCGCCACCCCGGTTTCCGCGACGCCCTTCGACGGCTTCTACAACGGCTCCTGGGTGTACCGTTTCTCGGACATCGGAACGGCGGCGCTTTCCGGGCGCGTGGGCGTCGTGAACGGCGCGACGGGGACCTTCAACGGGGCGGCGGCCTTCCTGCCGGCGGCGTCCCAGCCCGGGCTGGTCTACAGCCAGTACGTCGAGGGCGGCACGAAACCCTTCCAGTTGATGAAGAGCGGGGTCCTTTTTTGATGCCCAGGGGAGAAGAGGGTCTGGTCTGACAGTCGACATCGCCGATGCCACCCTGCGGGTGGAATGTGGAATGATGAAGCGCCCACGCATGGTATTTCGGCATTGACGGGGTCCGATTCGGGGAATACAATTTGTTCATGTAGCTGAACAAAACGTGAATAGGCCCCCTGTGCCCTACCAGCGAAAGTTCCTCCAGGATCTCTTGCGGTCCAACCTTGCCAGGAAAGTCCATCTTCTCCAGATACTGGTGGGTCCCCGTCAGGTCGGCAAGACGACATTGATCCGGCAACTCCTGGACACGTGGCCGGACCCGACCCACTACGTGACGGCCGACCAGATCGCTCCCCCCGACACATCCCTTTTGGAACAGAATTGGAAACACGCGAGGACCCTGAAGGGTGCCCGCCCGATCCTGGTGGTGGACGAGATCCAAAAGATCCCAAGGTGGAGCGAGGCGGTCAAGCTTCTTCATGACGAGGATGTGAGGGAAAAACGGCGTCTCCGCGTGGTGCTCCTGGGGTCCTCGGCCTTGATGCTCCAGAGGGGGATGGGGGAAAGCCTGGCGGGTCGATTCCAACTGATCCCATGCCCTCATTGGGGTTACGTGGAATGTCGAAAGGCTTTTCGCTGGTCCCTGGACAAGTTCCTGTTCTGGGGTGGTTATCCCGGTTCCGTTCCGTTCACGCGCGACTTCAAGGATTGGAGGGAGTATGTTCTCCACTCCCTCCTGGAAACGGTCATCGGGCGGGACATTCCACTCCTTTACCGCGTGGACAATCCCGCCCTGTTTCGCCAGGCCCTGTCGCTGGCCTGTCTCCACCCGGCCGAAATCTTCAGTCTCCAGAAAATGCTGGGGCAACTCCAGGAAAAGGGAAGCATCAACACCCTGGCCCACTATCTGGAGATCCTGGCCGGAGCCTATCTCATCAAGCCGGTGCCGAAGTGGAGCCCCAAACCTTTCCGAAGCAAGGCCTCCAGCCCCAAACTGGTCGTTTTGAACAACGCCTTGGTGAATGCCATGCGTAACGTTCCCCGCGGCGAGGCCATGGCGGATCGTGCGTTCAGGGGCCGCCTGACCGAGAACGCGGTGGGCGCGGCCCTGGTGGCGTCCGGCGAAGAGGTCTACTACTGGAACGACCGTGACCTGGAAGTGGATTTTGTGGTCCGACGCGGAACGCGTATCATCGCGATCGAGGTCAAGAGTGGCGAGGGGGGGCGGCGCTCGGGATTATCGGTATTCGCCAGCCGCCACCCGGGAACCCGGGTCCTTCAGATCGGAGGGAACGGGGATATGACAGTCGAGGCGTTTCTCGAGAATGGGCTCCCGACCCAGGGTGTGGGATGGGGAGCCGATCACTTCGGGCGGGCACGAAACCCTTCCAGTTGATGAAGAGCGGGGTCCTTTTTTGATGCCCAGGGAGTCCGCCGGTCGTTGAATCGTTATTCGAACAGCGACGGCTCTGTGAATTATTCCTGGAATAAAACCGCCCGGATCCGTCTAGAATGGCGTATGAAATCCATCCCGAGAATGCTGGACCGGATCCACGCTTGAAACGACCCGGACTCCTGTTGCTCATCCTTTGCATTCTGGCCTTCGCCGGGCCTTGTCCGGCAAAAGCCGGGCTTCCCCTCTTGGCCGCATCCCAGGCCTTCGTGGATCTTCCCGCGTCGGGGGGCAAGGGGCCTGCCGGGGTGCCGGCCCTGGAATCGCGCGAGGTCCGTGTCCCTTCCCAGGTGCTGGACCGCCTTCGGTCGGCCCTGCCCGGCGGATCGCCGATCCCCGTCCTTTTCAACCTCGCGAAGGGAAGAACCGTCCAATTGAGGGTGGAGCGCCGCTATCCGACCCTCGGGGGAGGACAGGTCCTCTTCGCGTCGGTCGAGGGCGAGGCGGGAGCGCAGGCCGTCCTGGCCCTCAGGGCCGGGTGTTTCGCGGCCCGGTTCCACCTGGAAGAGGGGGTCTACCGCGTATCGCCGCTGGGCGAGGGGATCCATCGTGTCGATCGGGCGGATCCCTCCTGGGTCCTGCCGGAGGGGGAAGAGCCGGGGCCTGAACCTCCGGCCGTGGAGGCCTTCGAGGAGGGGTATCCGCCCTACATCCCCCAGGACAACACCTCGTTCTGCCCCGAATCGGACAGCTACAAGATCAACCACATCCTGGTCCTCTACACGGCCCAGGCGAGGAACCAGGCGGGAGGCACCGAAGGCGTCCGTGCCTCCATCGACCTGGCGCTCGGCGTCATGAACGCCGCCCTCTACAACAGCCAGGTGGGGCTCGAGATGCGCCTGGTCCATTGCGCCGAGACGGCCTACCCGGATTCGGGGACCCTCCAGGTCGACCTGGGCCGCCTGAGCACGGCCGGTGACGGCTACCTGGAAGAGGTTCCGGGGCTCATGACCACGTACGGTGCGCAGTTCGCCTGCGTCTTCGTCGGCACCACATCGGGCAACATCGGCGGCATCGCCTTCCGCCCCGGAAAATACTCCGTCGTTTACGAGCCTTACGCGGCCGTGAGTTTCGCCCACGAGGTGGGTCACAACTACGGATGCCGCCACGACCGGGAGACGGCCGGCATCCCGACGGGCACCGGGTACGGCTTCGGCTACCGGTTCTCGGCGGCCGGGACGACCTGGATCACGCTGATGTCCTACTCGCCCGGGTTCTACATCCCCTATTACTCCAACCCGGAGGTCACCTACAAGGGCGCCCCCACGGGCGTTGAATACACCCTGCCGACCGCGGCGGACAACGCGCGGATGATCCGGGAGAAGGCCGCCTCGACGGGGCCGGCGGGCGTGAACGCCCGCCCAACGGTCTCGGTCTCCTCGCCTTCCGCCGGCGCCGTCATCACCGGGACGGGTCCCTGGAGCGTGGCGGCCACCGTCTCGGACAGCGACGGGACCGTCGTACAGGTGGACTTCTACGAGGACCGGGAGCTCATCGCGAGCGACGTTTCCTCGCCCTTTGCCGTTCCCTGGACGCCCCCGGGGAACGGGCCGCATTTCCTGGAGGCGCGGGCCTACGACGACGACGGGGCCCTGCGGGTCTCCTGCCCGGTCAGCGTGTTCGTGGCCGTGCCGACCCCCACGCCGACGATCACCCGGACGCCCACCCGGACGCGCACCTTCACGCCGACCTGGTCGCCCACCGCGACCTTCCCGCCCGGCACCTCCACCGCCACGCCCACGCAGGTCCCGGGGTGCGGCGTGGGCAACGAATACTCGGATGCCTTCGACGACGCGACGAGCCTGAACCGCTACCGGGTTTACGACACGAACTGGACCCTCGAGGTGCCGGCCGACCACCGTCTCGCGGTCACGGGTGGCGAACTCGTGCAGAACCCGCCCCTGGCCCGCCTCGACACCTATGTCGTGCTGGAGGATACGGCCTTCCTGTGGTCCCACGCCGATTACGAGCTTGCGGCCGATTTCAGGATCGAGAGCGGGGATTCGATGCCGAACGTCGGTCTCCTGTTCCGGGTCGACCCTTCGGCCCGGACGGGCTACCAGTTCATGTGGAACAGCGCCGTCCTCCAGTGGGACCTCTACAAGTTGAACGGGTCCGGCAAGAGCCAATTGGCATCCAACAACAGCGCGCCCGGGCCCCTGCCCGGGGTGGCGGCCCGCCTGAGGGTGAAGGCGGGGCCCGGGAACCTCATGGCCGCCTACGCCGACCTGAACGACGGGGCAGGGGAGCGCCTGATCCTCGGGCCGCTTTCGGATCCCGGGACCCCGATCGCCCCCTATGCCTCGGGGGCCGCGGGACTTTATCTCCGGGTCGGCAACCCTCCCTACGTGCTCCACGCCGACAATTTCCACGTGTGGGATTGCTCGATCACCCGCACCCCGACGGCGACCCCTTCCCGCACTTGGACTCCCTCCCCCGACTGGACCTCGACCTTCACGCCGACGTCCACGCCGAGCCGCACTCCCACGCCGACCCCGCCCTGGACCTTCACGCGCACGAGGACCGCCACCGCCACCGCGACGCCCACCCCCACCGGCACCTGGTGGAGTCCCACTCCGACCGTCACGCCGACCGAGGAGGTGATGGTGGACGACTTCCCGACGAACACGCCGTCGGAGACCGCGATGGCGACCTCCTCGGAAACGGCGACCCCGTCGCCGACGCAGACCTGGACCCTGTCGTCAACTCCTACGGCTTCGACTACGGCGACTCCGTCGCCTACGCAGACTTGGACTCTGTCGTTAACTCCTACCTTCTACCTTCTAACTTCCACCTCGACGCCGACGGCGTCGCTGACGGCGACCGCATCGCACTCGCCGACAGCGTCGCTCACGGCGACGAGTTCCTGGACGTTGTCGTTCACGCCGACTTCCACCTCGACACCGTCGGCGTCGTTGACGCCTCCTCCCGCTCTCACCGTGACATCCACGAACACCCCGACGACGGTGCCGATCGCCCCTGCGGGAAGCGGCCTGGTGGTCTCGGCCCCCTATCCCAACCCGGTGATGCGGTCCTCGGACCATCCCGGGGATTCGGTGAAGGTGGACCTGGAAAGCGGCGACCCGATCCTCCTGGAATGGCGGGTCCTGACCGTGGCCAACCGGCGGATCGCGGGGGGCGCTTTGAGGGTCGAGGGCAGGGCATCGCTGACCTGGGATTTGACGGATGCGAAGGGTGCCCGGGTCGCTAGCGGTCTCTACTGGCTCGTTCTGCGGGAAACCCGGGGCCCCGTCCACCGCATTCCCCTTGCCGTTCTGAGGTGAGGTTCCGGTAGCGAATCCCGGCATTCCCCCGCGTGATTGCGCGTTTTTTCAGCTCTTCCTTCCAATATGTCGCGGCGTGCCCTGCTGAGCGGTACCGCCCGTGCTGGAAAAAATCCCGTTCCCGCCGCTATACTCCCCTGCGAAGCGCACCCTTCGAATGGGAGTCCCCCTTGTCGACCGAAGAAATGACCACCGGCATCCCCGAACTGGACCACATCCTCGACGGCCTCAAGGCCAGCGACAACGTCGTCTGGGAGGCCGATTCCGGCGCATCGGTGGACCTCTTCGTCGCGAAGTTCGTGCAGGCCTGCGAGGCGGAGGGCACGCCCGTGGTCTACGTCAGCTTCAACCGTTCCCCCCAGACCATCGCCGGGATCTACGGCCCCATGCTCTCGCCGGGCCGGTTCTTCCTCGTGGACTGCTTCTCCTCGGGGAAGGGCGACAGCGATGCCTCCTTCAACGCGTTCTACGAGGCGGACGACCGCCGGGCCACCCTGAGGGCGCTTCGGGTGGTGGAACCCTCGAACCCGGAGCGGGTCCAGGACGTCCTGGCGCGGGCCCAGTCCGAGGCGGGTCCCCGCGCCCGTTACGTCTTCGACAGCATGACCGGGATGCTCGACCTCTGGAAGGATCCCGACACGGTGTTCCGCTTCTTCGGCCACCATTGTCCCCGCCTGTTCGACCTGGGGACGGTGGCGTACTGGCTCCTGGAGCAGGACGCGCATTCCCGCGAATTCCTCGCCAAGGTACGCCATGTCACCCAGGTCGTCATCGAGGTTTCGGTGGACGCGGGTTACCGGACGTTGACCGTGCGCAAGGCGGCCGACCGCGACTGTCGCGAGGTGGGCGTACCGCACCGGTTCCAGCAGGAGGGGAAGGAGCCGGTCATCCGGGCCGAATCCCGGGAGGACCGGGAACTCCGGCTCCTGACCGCCATCAGCGAGTCTTTGGGGAGCGCCCTGGACCCGGCCACCTACTTCAAGCAGACCATGGACGTGCTCTCGTCCGAATTGGGCATGATCCGGGGGACCCTCGTCCTCCTGGACCGCGTGGCCGACAAGCTGCGCATCGTGGCGGCCCACGGGTTGAGCGCCGCGGAGCGCGCCCGCGGGGAATACGCGGTGGGCGAGGGGGTCACGGGACACGTGGTCCAGACCGGCCAGTCGGAGGTCGTTCCGGACATCGGCAAGGATCCCCGCTTCCTGGACCGCACCAACACGCGCCAGGCGGGGGACGGGGCACAGATCGCCTTCATCTGCGTGCCCCTCAAGGTCGACGGGGAAGTGGTGGGCGCCCTCTCCGCGGACCGCCTCTACGCCAACGCCCTGGTCCTCGAGAAGGACCTGCGGCTCCTGACGATCATGGCCTCCGCGGTGTCGCAGGTCCTCAAGATCAACCGCATGGCCCACGTGGAGAAGGAGGAGATCCTCGCCCGGGACGAGGGCCTCGTCCGGGAATTGAAGGACCGGTACCGCGTGGACAACGTGGTGGGCCGGAGCCAGGCCATGCAGAAGGTCCTCGCCACGGCGGCCATGGCCGCGAAGTCCGACGCGTCGGTCATCATCCACGGCGAGACCGGGACCGGCAAGGAGCTCATCGCCAACGTCGTGCATTTCAACAGCGCCCGCGCCAAGGGCCCCTTCATCAAGGTGAATTGCGGGGCCCTCACCGAGACCCTGCTGGAGTCGGAGCTCTTCGGGCACGTGCGCGGCGCCTTCACGGGCGCCGTGAAGGACCGCAAGGGGCGCTTCGAGCTGGCCGACGGCGGCACGCTCTTTCTGGACGAGGTCTCCGAGATGAGCCCCGCCCTCCAGGTGAAGATCCTGCGGATCATCCAGGAGATGGAATTCGAGCCCGTGGGGGGCACCCAGACCGTCCACGTGGACGTGCGCCTGGTGGCCGCCAGCAACAAGGACCTGAGGAGGGGGACCCGGGAGGGGTGGTTCCGGGAGGACCTCTTCTACCGCCTGAACGTCGTGCCGATCCAGATCCCGCCCCTTCGGGAGCGGCGGGAGGACATCCTGCCCCTCGTGAACCATTTCCTGGACCTCTACAACCGCAAGTGCGGGAAGAAGGTCGGCAAGATCTCGAGGAAGGTGCTCGACCTCCTGGTGGCCTACGGCTGGCCGGGCAACGCCCGGGAGCTCGAGAACAGCATCGAGCGCGCGGTCGTCATGAGTCCGGGGGAGGCCCTGTCCGCCGAACTCCTGCCGGAGGAGGTGGTCGGGCTTCGGCCCGGGACCGCCGCGGGGATCGAGGCCGCCATCGCGACGATCGAGGGATACTGCAAATCCACGGACAACCCGGGGGAGGCCCTGAAGCGACTGACCCAGGCGGTCGAGAGGGCCAGCATCCAGAAGGCCCTCTCCCTCGGCCTGGGCCAGCGGGAGGTCGCCGAGCGCCTGGGCATGAGCCGCATGACGCTGAGGAAGAGGATGAAGGAACTGGGGATCAAGTAACGACCGTTAGAAGTGAGGCGTGAGGAGTTGGGACGATCTGGATGCTGGAACAAGGCCGCCGGGAGGATCCGGCGGCCTTGTTGTTTATAGTCCGACTTATCCAAAACAACCCCGCCAACGAGTTACACCGGCCCCCCCTCACCCATCATTCTTCGCAAATTTCACGCTCGAATGATTGCCCGTGAAGCAGAGCGAAGCACGCTTCATGACAGGCCTCTCCCGCCCCGTGGTGAGCTTGCCGAATCCATTGCGGGAGAGGGGGAAGGGGAGAGGGGGCTTGTTCGTGGTCGTTTGCTCGATCCTGTCCCCAACAAGGTTTGCGATACCGCAAAACCCACGTATCGGAATGTCTTGGACGGCAGTGGTTTATAGTCGGGAAACGGCCAGTCCAAATACTGGACCGCGGACCAAATATCAGACCACTCCCTCTGCTGATGCATAACCCTTCTGCCATGCTTCAATAACCAATAATGCCAGCATTCAAAGAGCTTTCTGGGCTCATCCTTCCCGAAGAACCCGACTTGGCCCGCTCCTTGCTTTAGGTACGGACCCGTGCGGGACGGATTCCCCTTTTTGGGAACCGGACCCCGCGAAATACGGGTTCAAGAGAGGTTCGCCATGATGAACGCGGGAGACACGAGCTGGGTCCTGATCAGCACGGGATTGGTGATGCTGATGCTGCCCGGCCTGGCCCTTTTCTACGGAGGGTTGGTCCGGAAGAAGAACGTCCTGTCCGTCATGATGCAGGTTTTCATGATCATGTGCCTGATCAGCCTGCAGTGGGTGCTTTTCGGGTACAGCCTGGCCTTCGGGCCGGATCGGGGCGGCCTGATCGGCTCCCTGGACTGGGCCTTCCTGAAGGGGGTGGGCGGGGAGCCGAACGCCGATTACGCGGGGACCATCCCCCACGTGGCGTTCATGGCCTTCCAGCTCATGTTCGCCGTCATCACGCCGGCCCTCATCA
>CAZGWJ010000046.1:0-19979 GCA_964529445.1 uncultured bacterium | reverse complement strand
TGTTGCTCCTGCTTCTCGTCCTCGGCCCGGCTTCCCTGGCGGCCCAGTCGCTCACCCCGACGGCTTCCCGGACCCCGACGGCGACGGTCACCTTCACGCCCGACACGGTGAATCTCTGTTGCGTCGAGGAGGCGCTCATCGGGGGGCATGGTTCCGGGGCGGGACAGTTGGACGCTCCGGCCGGCCTCAGTCTCTCGGGCGTCACGTTATACGTGGCCGACTCGGGCAATTCGAGGATCCAGCGGTACCTCACGGACGGTACGCCCGTCCTTCCCCCGCTCACCGGATCGGGGTCTTCCACGCTGATCAAGCCCTTCGACGTGCGGCCCGGACCGGGCGGGCAGGTCTTCGTCACGGACCAGGGTTCCACGCCCCGGGCGGTCTACCGGATCGATCCCGCGAACAGCATCTCGGCCACCGTCTTCACGTCGCCGTATTTCATCCATGGGGTGGATGTGGACACGGACGGCGACGTCTATGTCTCCTACCAGAACGCCGCTCCACCCGATTCCGTGGCGAAGTTCCGTGAGTTCAGCCCCGGGAACTACGCGCAGGTCGCCGTCCTGACGGCCTTCGACCAGGCCAACGACGTGCTGGCCGTGGGGAACGGTTCCGAACTTCTCGTGGCCGACACGGGGAACGACCGCGTGCTCCGCTATGCCGAGACCTCGCCCGGGTCGGATGCCTATGCCCTGGTTTCGGTGGTCATCCCGCCCTGCCCGGGCGATCCCTCCCCGGGTTGCGTGCGTTGGCCCTATCAGTTGGCCCGGGGCGGCGGGTTGCTCCACGTGACGGACATCGGGTTCCGGGTCCAGGCGTTCGATGCCGCCGGGAATTGGCTCTATCAATGCGTTCCTCCCGCGCCCCTGCAGTACGGGACCCTCGGGGTCGGAGTGGATTCCCTGCAAAGCGTCTATGTCGCCATCCGCGGGGAATCGGGCGGGGATGTCGTGAGGAAGACCGCCCCCTGCGCCGTCCTCCCCTCGCCTTGGACCCCCACGGCGACGCCGACCGCGCCCGCGACCCCGGTCCTCGGCGGTTGCGACGACGGCAACTGGCCATTCCACACCTACCCGAATCCCGTGCGCGGCGGGGTGTTGAACGTTTATTTCGAGGCCTGTTACGCGGGCAACACGGAGTTCCAGGTCTTCAATGCCGCTTCCGATCTGGTGCTGAAGCAATCCCTGCGCGGTCGCCCCGGCCCCAACCGTTTCGTCGTGGATGCCCGGAAGCTGGCGACCGGGGTCTATTACGCGCAGGTGGAGAAACCCAACGCCGTGGGAGGGCGGGGGAACAGCAAAACCGCCAAGTTCGCCGTCATACGGTGAAAGGCGCGGCATCTCACCGCCAAGAACGCAAAGGACGCCAAGTGAGGCATTCTCGATTTCCTATTACAAATTTCCTGTTTGCGGACGCACCTTGTCGTGCGAGGAGGAGACCGGGAGACCCTGAATCCGCGATGCCCGGATCCTCGTCGCAGAGGGCGTCATGCTAATCCGCCTTTCCATTCGCCATTTCGCGCTCGTCGAGTCCGCCGACATCGACTTCGGGACCGGGTTCAACGTGCTCACGGGCGAGACGGGAGCCGGCAAGTCCATGCTGGTGGACGCCCTCGCCTTCCTGCTGGGCGACCGGATGTCCGCCGACTCCCTGCGGGAGGGGGAGGAGAGGGCTTCGGTCTCGGCCTTGTTCCAGGTGCCCTCCGGTTCGCCCGCGCCGGCGCTTCTGGAGGCTTGGGGCATCCCTTCTCCCGGCGGCGAGATCCTCGTGAAGCGCGAATACGTGCGCTCCTCGGGAAAGACGCGGTCCACCCTCAACGGCGAGACGGCCACCGCCTCCATGGTGGCCGAACTGGGCGATCTGCTCGTGGACATCCACGGCCAGCATGAGCACCAGGCCATCTTCAACGTGGGGCGTCACCGGCTGCTGGTGGACGCATGCGGCCGCCTGGACGACCTGAAGGATCGAACGACCCGGGCTTCCGCGCGCCTGGGCTCGATCGGCGAGGAGAAGTCCCGCCTGGGGGGCGATGCCCGGGATATCGCCCGGAGGACCGATCTCCTGCGCTTCCAGAGGAACGAATTGGAGGCGGCCGGGGTCGCGCAACTGGACGAGGAGGGGTTGAAACGCGAATACCTCCGGCTCAAGAATGCCGGTAAGCTTGCGGGCCTCCTGGCGGAGGCCTCCGCGGCACTCGATCCGGAGGAGGGCGAGGGCGCCGCGTCCCGGGTGGGCCAGGCGGCGGCCCGGTTGGCGGAGGCGGCCCGCTTGGACGATTCGCTGGAGCCGTTGGCGGACACGCTGCGCACCCTCCAGGCCTCGATCGCCCAGATCTCTTCGGACCTGAACCGCCGGGCGGGGGATTACGACTTCGACGGGGACCGTTTCCGCGAGGTCGAGGGCCGCATGGACCTCCTGAACACCCTGAAGAGAAAGTACGGCGAAACGCTGGAGGAGGTCCGCCGATACCTGGAGAACGTGACGCAGGAGTTGGATTCCCTCTCGCGCCGGGAGGGGCGCCTGAAGGAGTTGGAGGACGAGGAGCGGAAGGCGGCCGACGACTACGCCCTTGCGGCCGGGGAATTGAGCGCTGCGCGCTCGAAGGCGGGAAAAATCCTGTCCGATTCGGTCGCCGGGATCCTGAAAGGACTCGGCCTGCCCCATGCCCGCCTGGACGTGGCGGTCACGCCCCTGGAAGAGGAGCAGAGCCCTGTCGTCTGGAAGGGCGCTCCCCGGGTGGTCGGCGCCCAGGGTTGGGACCGGGTGGAATTCACCTTCGCCGCGAATCCGGGGGAACCCCTCCGGCCCCTGCAGAAGACCGCATCCGGCGGCGAGGCCTCCCGGGTGATGCTGGCTTTGAAGACCGTGCTGGCGGGGAACGACGTGACCCCGACGCTCATCTTCGATGAAATCGACACGGGCGTGGGCGGGAGGACGGCGCCCGCCGTGGGAGAACTCCTGGAACGATTGGCCTCCTCCAAGCAGGTGATCTGCATCTCGCATCTCGCGCCCATCGCGATCCGCGGTGCGACCCACTTGAGCGTCGTCAAGAACGCCTCCGGCAACAGGACGACCGTCGGCGTCGAGCGCCTGGAGGGGAAAACACGGCTGGAGGAACTGGCCCGGATGCTTTCCGGGGAGGCCACGGAGACGTCGCTGAAACATGCGAGGGAAATGGTCGAGAAGGTCCGACAGGGACGAACCAAGGAGGCGTCGTGAACAAGCACAGGGGCCGGGTGGAGATCGACGAAAAACGGTGCAAGGGATGCGAACTCTGCATCGAGGTCTGCCCCCGCAAAGTCCTTCATTTATCCAGGAAACTGGGACCTTTGGGGTACTATCCGGCTGTCTTCGAGGAGGGGGAACAGCATTGCACGGCCTGTCGGCTTTGTGTTATTGTTTGCCCCGACGTCGCCATGACGTTGTACGAGATGGATCCGGCCGGGAAGACCTAGGTCCCGGTGCGGAACACACATTCTGATCCTAAGGAGTGCTTGACCATGAAGAAGATCCTGTCCATCGTGACGGCCCTCGCCCTGTCGATGATCCTGGCGTCAGGCGTGCTGGCCGCCACCACCAAGCCGGCGACCAAGAAGGCCCCGGCCAAGAAAACCGCGGCCAAGAAGGTCGTGAAAAAGGCGCCGGAGAAGCAGTTCATCGAGGGCAGCAACCTCATGGGCCAGACCGGCCTCCTCTGGGCCGAGACGGCGAAGACGACCCCCAAGGGCAAGGTCGGCGGGGCCGCCCATCTGGCCATCCATTCCGACGAGTTCTTCACGGTCGTGCAGGTTCCCGTGGGAGTGAATTTCGGCCTGTCCAAGTGCCTGGAAGCGGGCGCGACGGCCGAGTTCATGTCGGTCAGCCCCGACGAGGGCGACAGCACGAGCGGCCTGGGTGACCTGACCCTCAACGGCAAGTACCAGTTCGACACCCAGAGCGATGTGAAGGTTGCGGCCGGCTTGGATGTGGGAATCGGTCCCCTGTCCGACGACCTGGGCGAGTCCACGACCGACATCACGCCCAAGGGCATGGTGACCTACACCTTGAAGAGCGGGGTCGTGCTCAACGGCACCCTGGGTTTCGTGATCACGGGCGGTTACGAGTACACCTACACCTCGTACGCCTACGACCCGATCACCATGTCGGTTGTTTCCCGCGAGGTGACCGCGGATGTCGATCCCGACAACTACATCCAGCTGGGTGCGGGCGTCGGGATCCCGGTTTCCCCGAAGCTGTCCGTCATCGGGGAGTTGGGCCTGAACGCCTACGGCGACGAGGGCTCCATCCTCGGAGGCGGCATTCGCACGGGCGGCAAGATGCCCCTGCAGGCCATGCTTGGTATCGGCCTGGGTGATTTCGCCCCCGATTTCGTGATCGGCGGCGGCATCTGCTTCTGAGACGTACCGGATGAATAAAAAGGGCCGGGCCCGAAAGGGTCCGGCCCTTTTTTGTTTGTCGGGTACTTCAGCCCGCGACGGGCGGGCGCATTGACTTGGAAAAAACCCCTGTGTTAGTGTGAATCGTCCGCAAAAGGCCGGTCCCCATCCCTCGGGCACGGGAAAGTGAAGCATGACGAAGATCCTCATGAAGGGTAACGAAGCCCTCGCCGAGGCGGCTCTTCAGGCCGGCTGCCGCTTCTACGCCGGTTACCCCATCACCCCCCAGAACGAGATCCCCGCCTACATGTCCTGGCGCATGCCCCAGGAGGGCGGCGTCTTCATCCAGGCCGAGAGCGAGATCGCGGCCGTCAACCTCTGCCTGGGGGCCGCCGTGGCCGGAGCCCGGGCCATGACCTCCTCCTCCTCCCCCGGCATCAGTCTCAAGCAGGAGGGCATCTCCTACCTGGCGGGGCTCGAGGTGCCCTGCGTCATCGTGAACATGATGCGCGGGGGTCCCGGCCTCGGGAACATCCAGCCCTCCCAGTCCGACTATTTCCAGGCCGTGAAGGGCGGTGGGCACGGCGATTACCGCAACCTCGTGCTGGCCCCCTGGTCCATCCAGGAGGCATGGGACATGACGATGGACGCCTTCGACCTGGCCGACGAATACCGCAATCCGGTGATGATCCTGGCCGACGGTCAACTGGGACAGATGATGGAGACCTTCGAGAAGAACCCGCCCCCGAAGAGGGACCTCCCTGCGAAGGATTGGGTGCTGGACGGGGCCAGGGGCCGGAAACCCCGCCTCCTGCGCTCCCTCCTGATGGAGGAGGGGGTCCTGGAACAGCACAACTACCACCTCGCGCGCAAGTACGAGCGCATGCAGAAGGAGAAGCGCTGGGAGAGGATGTATACCGACGAGGCGGAACTGCTCATCGTGGCCTTCGGGTCGGCGGCACGGTCCGCCTGGGGGGCCATCGAGATGGCCCGCGCGGAGGGACTGAAGATCGGGCTCTTCCGACCCCAGACCCTCTATCCTTTCCCCTCGGAGGCGTTGCGGGATGCCGCCCTCCGGGCAGGACGCGTCCTGGTCACGGAGATGAACATGGGCCAGATGGTCGAGGACGTCCGGTTGGCCGTGGAAGGACGGGTACCCGTGCGCTTCTTCGGGCGGCCCGGGGGCGCCGTCCTCACACCCGGCGAGGTTCTGGAGTCCGCGCGCGCGGTTTTGAAGGAGGCCCGGCCATGAAGCCCCTCTTCCGGCGCCCGGAATCCATGACCGACAAGCCGACCACGTATTGCTCCGGTTGCGGCCACGGGGTGGCCCACCGGCTGGTGGCCGAGGTGGTCGACGAGATGGGGGCGCGGGAGCGCACCATCGGGGTGGCCCCGGTGGGTTGCGCCGTGTTCGCCTACGACTACTGGAACTTCGACGTCACCGAGGCGCCCCACGGAAGGACCCCCTGCGTGGCCGCGGGCATCAAGCGGGTCCTGCCCGACCGGCTGGTCTTCAGCTACCAGGGTGACGGCGACCTGGCCTCCATCGGCATGGCCGAGATCATCCACAGCGCCAACCGCGGCGAACCCATCACGGTGGTCTTCATCAACAACGCCAATTACGGCATGACGGGCGGGCAGATGGCGCCCACCACCCTCCTGGGCCAGCGCACGACCACCACCCCGGCGGGGCGGAGCGCCTCGGACGGTCATCCCATCCGCATCCCGGAACTGCTGGCCACCCTCGAGGGGGCCGTGTACCTCGACCGCCAGTCCCTCCATGATCCGGCCCACATCCTGAAGGCCAGAAAGAGCTTGAAGAGGGCCTTCGAGTGCCAGGAGCGGGGCCTGGGGTTCTCGCTGGTCGAACTGCTGTCGCAATGCCCCTCGAACTGGGGCATGACCCCGAGGCAATCCGTGCAATGGATCCGGGATTCCATGATCCCCGTCTTCCCGCTGGGCGTCGTCAAGGACGCCGCGGGCAGGGAGTGAGCATGGAACTCGAGATCCACCTGGGGGGGTCGGGGGGGCAGGGCATTCTCCTCATCGGCAACGTGCTGGCCTACGGCGGCCTGAAGGCGGGCCTGGAGGTTTCCTGGATCCCGAGCTACGGAGCGGAACGCCGGGGCGGCGTGTCCTTCTGCGCCGTCACCCTGGCCGACCGTCCCATCGCGTGTCCCGTGACCGACCGGCCGGGTTTGACCCTCGTGATGGACAATCGCGCGCTCGCCACCCACCTGCCCCGCGTCCGGCCCGGCGGCATCCTTCTCGTCAACGAGAGCCTTGTGACCCGGACGGTTGAGCGGGCCGACCTGCGCGTCTTCCGGGTGCCTTTCCACGGCATCGCCGAGGGGATTTCCGCGCCCCTGACGGCCAACATGGTCGGCCTCGGCGCCATCCTGCGGCTCGAACCGGTCCTGACCCTGGAAGTGGTGCAGAAGACTCTCGCCGACGTCCTGGGACCCAAGAAGTCCCGCTTCATCCCGGCGAACCTCCAGGCCCTCGCGAAGGGTTACGAGGTCGCAGGGTCCCTGCCTGGAGCGCCACCCCCGAAATGAACCCTCCCGAAATCCGTACGGCCCGTCCCGCCGATGCCCGCGCCATCGTGCACATCCTGGAGCATTTCTCGGGGAAGGGGCTTCTTCTTCCGCGTCCCTTGAAGGAGGTCACGGCGCGGATCCGCGATTTCATGGTGGCGACCCGGGACGGGTCCGTGGAAGGCCTGGTGGCCCTGCATCCCGTGGGCGAGGACCTGGCCGAGATCCGCTCCCTTGCCGTGGCGGAGGGATGCCAGGGTGGCGGGTGGGGAACCGCCCTGGTCGCAAAAACCCTCGAGGACGCGCGGGCCATGGGTTTCCGAAAGGTCTTCGCCCTGACCTACCGGGTCGCCTTTTTCGAGCGGATGGGTTTCCATCCGGTGGACAAGCGTACCCTGCCGCAGAAGATCTGGAGCGATTGCGTTCATTGCGCCAAGTTCACGGACTGCGACGAGACTGCGGTCATTCTCGACCTCCGCTGATCCCGTGCCATCCAGCATCGACTCACCCGCGCCGCAGGGACCGGCGCCTCCGGCCCGGCCTTCACACCTGAGGAAGGCCGCGGCCCTCTACCTCGATCTTTCCCTCTCGGCGCTCCTTTCCTGGGACATGGCGACCGCGGTCGGGACACGGGAGGCCCTCTTCGTCCCCCTGGCCCTGGTGGTCCTCGCGGGAATGAGGATCTGGTTCCGGGATCGGATCCGGCCCACTCCCGGCGAGTTCGCCATGGGGATCCGCTACCTCACCTCGAAGTCCAGCCAGGTGGTGGCCGAGATCCAGGTGCTGGACCGCAGGCATCGCCTCAACGCGCCGCTCCTCTTCGCGGGGGTCCTGGAGACGACCCTGGCCTTCGCGGGACTCGCGGCCTGGACGGTTCTGGACCGGGCGGTTCTGCTCGGGCGGGTCGTGGACGATCCCATGGCCTTCCTGACCCTCCTGGCGGCGGCGGCGCTCCAAATGACGGCGGCTTTCCACGTGCTGAGCGGTTCCCGGACGGCCCTTTCAAGCGTTCCCGCGGCGCACGCGATCCTGATCCTCCTGGCTGTGCCCTCCCTGGACGCCTGGCCGTCGGTCCTTCCGGCACCGTTCGCCTCCTTTGTCCCTGGGTTCTTCGCGGCGTATGTCGCGTGGAGCATTCTTCTCGGAATCATCCTCTTTCTTTCGCGTTCCCGCTTGGGAGCCTATCCGGGGAGGTAGGCCCTACGAAAACGACGGAGTTTATGGAATAATGCTTTTCCGCTGTCGGGTCTTCAGGGAACGAACGGCGGCGAACCCCGGCAGGACCGGATAAGGACGGCATGGAAACCTACAACTTCACGGAAATCGAGAGGCGCTGGAAGGCCCGCTGGAAGGAACAGCGGATCTTTTCCTGCGACCTGAAGGACCCCTCGAACAAGTACTACACCCTTGTCATGTTCCCCTATCCATCGGGGGATTATCTCCACGCGGGCCACGGGCGAACCTACATCATCGCGGACGCCGTGGCGCGCTACCTGCGTTCCCGCGGCCATCGGGTCCTGAATCCCATGGGGTTCGATGCCTTCGGGCTTCCGGCCGAGAACGCCGCCATCAAGAAGGGCGTCCATCCCGAGGAATGGACCCTCGCCAACATCCGGCGGATGCACGAGCAGTTCGAGCAATGGGGCATGAGCTACGACTGGGACAAGGAGGTCGTCTCCTGCCTGCCGGATTACTACCGCTGGACCCAGTGGATCTTCCTGAAACTGCACGAACGGGGCCTGGCCTACCGGAAGAAGGCCAACGTCAACTGGTGCCCCTCCTGCATGACGGTCCTGGCCAACGAGCAGGTCGTGGACGACGCCTGCGAGCGCTGCGACACCCCGGTCGTTCAGAAGGACCTGGAGCAATGGTTCTTCCGCATCACGGATTACGCCGACCGCCTGCTCGCGGACATCGACAAGCTCGAGCATTGGCCTGATCGCGTGAAGACCATGCAGAGGAACTGGATCGGGAAGAGCACCGGGGCGGAGGTGGATTTCCGCGTTTCCGGCTCCGACGAGGTCATCCGCGTCTTCACGACCCGGCCTGACACCCTCTTCGGTGCCACCTACATGGTTTTGGCGCCGGAACATCCTCTGGTGCGTGTTCTCGTGAAGGGGACTCCCCGCGAGAAGGAAGTCCTGGCCTTCGCGGACGCCGTGAAGCGGCAGAGCACCGTGGACCGAGTCGGCGAGAACGCCGAGAAGAACGGCCTGGATCTCGGGGTGAAGGCCGTGAATCCCGTCAACGGGGCCGAGATCCCCGTTTTCATCGCCAACTACGTCCTGATGGACTACGGGACCGGAGCCATCATGGCGGTCCCGGCCCACGACACCCGGGATTTCGCCTTCGCGAGGAAGTACGACCTGCCCATCGTGAGGGTCCTCCAGAAGCCCGGGGAACCGGCGGACGCCCCCCTGGAGGAGGCCTTCGTCGACGACGGCATCCACGTGAACTCGCAGATCCTGGACGGTTTGGATGTCCCGCAGGCCGTCGAGCGCATCACGGCCTGGCTTTCCGAGCGGGGTCAGGGGAAGGCGGCCGTCAACTACCGTCTTCGCGACTGGCTCATCTCGCGCCAGCGCTATTGGGGCGCCCCCATCCCCATGATCCATTGCGATACCTGCGGATGGGTCCCGGTCCCCGAGAAGGACCTGCCGGTCCTCCTGCCCCGCGACGTGGAGTTCAAGCCCACCGGGGATTCACCCCTGAAGTCCGTTTCCTCTTTCGTGCAGGTCCCCTGCCCGAAGTGCGGCGCTCCCGCCCGGCGGGAAACCGACACCATGGACACCTTCGTGGATTCGAGCTGGTATTTCCTGCGCTACGTGGACCCGAAGAACGACCGGGCGGCCTTCGACCCGAAGGTGGCGGATTCCTGGCTTCCGGTGGACCAGTACATCGGCGGCGTGGAGCACGCCATCCTGCACCTTCTGTACGCCCGTTTCGTGACCAAGGTCTTGAAGGACATCGGCGCCGTTTCCTTCGACGAGCCCTTCACGCGCCTCTTCACCCAGGGCATGATCACCAAGGGCGGCGTGAAGATGTCCAAGTCCAAGGGCAACGCCGTCCAGCCCGACGAGCTCATCGCGAAATACGGGGCCGACACCTACCGCCTCTACACCCTTTTCATCGGTCCGCCCGAGCGCGACGCCGAATGGAACGACCGGGCCGTGGAAGGCGTGTTCCGATTCCTGAACCGGGTCTGGAAGATCTTCCAGGAGACGAGGGAGAAGGCGGGCGGGTTCGAAAAGCTGGGTCCTCCCGAAGCCTCCGGCGAGGCCGATGCCGAAGTCCGGCGAAAGACCCACGCCACCATCCTCAAGGTCACGCAGGACATGACCGGCCAGTTCAAGTTCAACACGGCGGTCAGCGCTCTGATGGAACTCTTGAACCTTTTGTCGGATTACCAATCCCGGCCTGACGCGAAACTCCCCGTCCTGAAGGAGGCCCTGGGCGCGATGGTGCGCCTGCTGGGGCCTTTCGCCCCCCACGTGGCGGAGGAGATGTGGTCCCAGATGGGGAGCCGCGAGAGCCTGCTTGTCTCGCCCTGGCCCGTGCACGACCCGTCCCTCTTGAAGACGGACCTGATCGAGGTGCCAGTCCAGGTCAACGGGAAGCTGAGGGGTCATCTCCAGGTCCCGGCCGGCCTCGACGAGGCCGCCCTGGTGGCCGCGGCCCGGGAGAACCCGAAATTGTCCGAGTTCCTCCGGGAGGGCAACGTCCGGAAGGTGGTCTGGGTGAAGGACAAACTGGCCAATTTCGTCGTGAAGGAAGTCCCGCAGGCGGGCTGAACCGCCCGGGCAGGAGTATGATGTCGGGCAAGGAAACCGGTAAGGCACGGCAACGGCGATTGAGCCCGTTCGACGGATGGCCATCGGCCATCGCTCAGGGCCGGCCACCGATGAACGGGGATGGATCCGCCTTCGGCGAGACCTCGCCGCCGCACGGTGTGCGGCAGGCGGGCACCGATGAAGATGAGGATTTGAAACTCCTCATTCATCATTCCTAATTCCTCATTGTTAATGCCGCGATCGCATGGTAAGGATGCACCGATGAAATTGAACTTTTCGCGGTTTGTGGCGCTCCTGGCGGTCCTTACGCTTGTTTCCGGTTGCCGGCCGGCCGTGATGGTCGTCCCGCCGCACGTCCACAACGTAGGGGTGGCTCCGTTCGAGAACCGCACCACCCAGTTCGGGTTGGAGACCCTTCTCACGCACGAGACCATCCGCCAGTTCCAGATGGACGGGAGGCTTCCCCTGGCCGATCCGGACCAGGCCGACCTGCAGGTTCAGGCCGTCATCCGGCAATACGCCGAGGAACCCATCCAGTACGACACGGCCACCAACTACGTCCTCCAGTACCGCCTGACGGTCACGTACGACCTCCTGGCCCGCGACCGCAAGGAGGGGCGTTCCCTCGTCGAGGAGAAGAGCAAGACCCGAAGCGTTTTCTACTATACGGTCCATTACACGGGCGCCGTCACGGAGAACGAGGAGCAGGCTCTCCAGCGGCTGGCCGAGGAAGTGGGCCGCGCGACCGTCCGCAAGGTCCTGGAGGGTTTCTGACCATGAGCCTACGTTCCTTCGTCCCCGTGATCGTCCTCCTGGCCTTGGCGGCCGCCCCAGCCGGTCGGGCCGACCTCCAATGGCTGAACGGCGGAACGCCCCAGGGCAACACGGCCGAGGAGGATGGGACCGTGCGGGACGCTCCCGGTGGCGCCGTTTCGGCGTCCGAGCCCGGGGCCGGCCCGATCCTCTGCCACCTCACCACCTGCACCCGGCTGGTGGGGCAGTACCCGGCCGACTCGGTGAATTATTTCTACCTCAACAAGCACACCTCCATCTCCTACTTCGCGTATTTCCTGATGAAACCGTCCACGCGCATCCATACGGCCATCGTCGAGTGGATCAACCCCTCGGGCAACCGGATCGCGCGCTACGAGCAGGAGTTCCGCGTGGGGTTCACGGATCGCCTCCTGACCGTCCAGAACGAGACCTACCAGTGGTTCCTCGTGACGAGCGCGATCGGCGTGGGTTCGCCGAACCCGGAAGCCCGGCAGACCGGCCTGCCCCGGGACGTGGGCCTCTACACCGTGAACCTGACCGTGGACGGCCAGCTGGCGGGCATCACGTTCTTCTACGTCAAGTCCCAGGAGCCGGAACCCGCACGGAACGCCGGCGTTACGCAGGCGTCCGGGGGAACGGCCCTTCCCATGAGCACGCCGACCTCCAACGCCCCGTTGATGCCGTTCCAGAAGAAATGACGCGTCCCGGCGGCCCGATCGGCGCCGCTCGGACGACTCAAGCCGCTTAAGGGCACCGCTTGTATTTCGAGGAATTCACCGCCAAACTCGCCTCCGCCGGACTGCCCTCCCTGGTGCTTTTGGGGGGGGATGCGGAGGACGTGATCGCCGAAAGCGTACGCCTGATCCAGGCGGCCTATGCCCGGGCCTGCCCCCAGGGCGAGCGTCGCGTCCTGGACGGGGCCGAGAAGGATCTTCCGGCCCTCCTGGCCGACGCCCGGTCGGGCTCACTCTTCAGCACCGGAAAACTGCTCGTCCTGAAGCGGGCCGAGCGGCGCGTGGGGGGGCGGGCCTCCGAAGAAACGCTTTCCCTCCTGTCCGCCTACCTGTCGGACCCGGACCCCTCCACCTGCCTGGTGCTGGCCGCCCAGGGCATCAAACGGGATTCCCGCGTGGCCAAAATGGCCCAGGCCGGAGGGTGGTTCGTGTATTGCGCGAGTCTCGCGCCTTGGAAGGCCGTACCCTGGGTCGTCTCGCGCGCCGCCGAGGCGGGACTGGTCATGGACCCCGGATGCGCCCAACTGCTCCTGCAGAAGGCGGGGAGCGACCTGGGACTCCTGGGCAATGCCCTCGAGCAATGGTCCCTCGCGATCCATCCCAGGACCGAGGCGACGCAGGAAGACCTGGACGACCTGCCGATCCCGGGAGGCGGAGCCGGCATCTTCGAGTTCCTCGACCTTTTCGCGGCCCGCCGGACGAAGGACGCCCTGCGGTGGCTCGGCGGGGAGGGCCGGTCGGCCACCGGCGGGTTGGAGGACGGGACCCTGGCCATGCTGTGCGGGCGGGTCCGGGAACTCCTGGCGATGGCCGCGATGCGGGAGGCGGGGATCGGGGAGGACGAGGCCATCTCGCGGTTGAGGATGCATCCCTTCCGGGGCAAGAACCTCTGGAAACAGGCCCGCGGCTTCAAGTCCTCCGAGCTCGAACCGGCGCTTTTGGAGGCGATCCGGCTTCAATCGGGGCCTGTGACCGGCCGCCTCACGAAGGCCTCCCTTCTTAGGGGCCTGGAGCGCTGGATCCTGAAACGGCGGGGAACGACGGCATGAAAAAGCCCCGAACCCCTCGCGGGGAACGGGGCCGGGAAGAAGGCGGGGGTCTTACTTCGCGAACTTCTTGTGGACCATGGAGGAGAGGCGGGACTTCTGGCGGGAGGCGGTGTTCCACTTGATGACGCCGTTGGAGGCCGCCTTGTCGAGGACCTTCGTGGCGTTCCGCAGGAGGGTCTTGGCTTCCTCGGCGGTCTTGGCGGCGCGGACCGCCTTGATGGCGGTGCGGATCGCGCTCTTGGCGGAATGGTTGCGGGCGGTGCGGCGCTTGATGCGGCGCACGTCCTTGATGGATGATTTGATGATCGGCATTCGGTTCCTCCGTTTGTAGAAGGCGCATATCGTAGTCGATGGGGGTGGCGGTGTCAAGGAAGACGGGCAACGACAGCGGTTCCCGGGAGCGGCGGGGAAGGCATTTCCGGTCGGTCAGCCTGATGACGGCCTTGAGCCGCGTCACGGGTTACGTTCGGGACGCCTTCAATGCCGCTCTCTTCGGGCGGGGACTCGTCTCCGACGCCTATTTCATGGCGTTCCGGATCCCGAACATGCTCCGGGACCTCTTCGCCGAGGGGGCCTTGAGCCAGGCCTTCGTGCCGACCCTGACCCGCACCCGCGAGAAGGGAAGAAGGGGCCCTGCCGAGGCCCTGGAGATGATGACCCAGGTCTTCACGCTCCTGGTACTGGCAGTGGGAATCCTGGTGGTGCTGTCCATCCTGGCCGCGCCCCTGCTGGTGAGGGTTCTGGCCTGGGGGTTCAGCGCCGACCCGGAGAAGTTCGCGCTGACGGTCTCCCTGACGCGCCTGCTCTTCCCGGGGCTCTTCTTCGTCTCCCTGGCGGCCCTGTGGATGGGTTTCCTGAACGCCTGCCACCGCTTCACGGTGGCGGCCTTCGCGCCCGTCACCATGAACCTGACGCTTATCGCGGCCGGCATCCTCCTCCAGACCGGATGGTTCAAGGAACGCTACGGGGACCCGGTCGTCCTGATCCACCTGTGGGCCGCTGCCCAGGTCGTGGGACTGCTTTTCCAATGGCTCGTGCAGGTCCCGCAGGCCCGGTCCCTGGGGGTCCGGATCCGCTTTTCGTGGCCGCCCCGGCATCCCGGCGTGTTCCTCATGCTGCGCCAGATGGTCCCCATCACGGTCACGCTCTCCACACTGCAGTTGAACCTGCTCATCAACCTGGTCTTCGGGTCCTTCCTGGTCACGGGCGGGATCACCAGTCTCTACTACGGCAACCGCCTCATGCAGTTGCCGCTCGGCGTCTTCGGCGTCGCGCTGGCCACGGTCTCCATGCCGATCCTCTCGTCCCTGGCCGCGCGAGGGGACGATCGCGCGTTCTCCCGGACCCTCCGTTCCTTCCTGGAGGGCGCGGCCCTCCTTTCTTTCCCCTGCACGGTGGGCGCCATCCTGGTCAGTTTGCCGGCCTCGCGGCTGGCCTTCGAGTACGGGAACTTCTCCCCGGAGGCCACGCTGTCGGTCGCGGGCGTCACCGTGTTCTACATGCTGGGGCTTTTCGGGAGCTTCGGCACGAAGGTGCTGAACAGCGCCTACTATTCGCTCCGCGTCACCCGCTGGCCGTTCCGGGCCGCCTGCGCCTCCGTGGCCGTCAATTTCATCCTCAACCTGTCCGCCCTCCTCTTCCTGAAGGACCCCGCCCACCGCCTCTGGGCCTTGCCGCTTGCCCTGAGTTTCGCCTCTTTCGCGAACATGGGGCTCCTGTTCCTGGGGTTGGGTCGGACGGGCGTTCGACTCGAATGGGGAGCGCTCCTCGCCGAATGGGGTCGCGTGGCCGTCGCCACCGCGGTGATGGGTCTCGCGGTCTGGGGAGTTCTCCAAGGCTTGGATGCCTGGACCCCGCCTTTCGGCCGCATCACCGGGTTCGTCGTGCCGGTCGCGGCCGGGTTCCTCGTTTTCCTGGCCTTGTGCCGCGCCCTGCGTTGCCGGAGCCTGGATTGGTTCATCGAGCGGCGCGGGAAGCCGATCAGGAATTAGCGATCACTCGGTGTCCAAAACACCCGGGCAACGGTGTCGCGCTGGGCGCCCCCTCACCCATCATTCGTAGCGAAAACACGCTCGAATGATTGCCCTCTCCCGCAAGCGGGAGAGGGGGAAGGGGAGAGGGGAATGCCCTTGATGGGTTGCTCATAGGGTAATATCTCCGTGTCTCCGAATCTCCGTGGTTCAAGTTCGATTGTTTTTGACGAGAATCAATTCGCGTTCCGCCGCAGGCATGACCGCCTCGCTCGGAGCGACTGGACCCTGGGACCCATGAACCAAGGTGTGTTTCGAACCGGCGACGGCTGGTGCGCCTGCGCCTGGTCCTCGCGGGGCCTTTCGGCCCTCGTCTTCAACGCCTCCCTCAGGGCCCGGGCGCTTGCGTCCTTGAAGAGGCTTCTTCCGGAGGGGCCGGGCGCGCAACGCGGGGTCCCCGCCCTCTATCAAAAAGCGGTCCGCGCCGCGCTCGCAGGCCGGCCCTTCCGGCATCCCCGTTACGACCTTTCCGGGCGGACTCCCTTCGAACGGCGCGTCCTTCGGGCCACCCTTCGCCTCCCGCGTGGGGAAGTGGCCTCCTACGGGGAGGTCGCGCGTCGGGCCGGATCTCCCGGCGCGGCGCGGGCCGTTGGCCAGGTCATGCACCGGAATCCCATCCCGCTGTTGATTCCTTGTCACCGCGTGACCGGCGCGGGCGGAAAACTGGGCGGCTATACGGGCGGGCTTGATTTGAAGCGAATATTGTTGAAAAGGGAAGGAATACGGGCAAATTACGGCCGAAAGTTCCTTTATGGGCGGTGGATGCTTTGATAAAATGCAAACGCAGTTTTGTCCTTTTTCGGCCGTGAATCGCGGGGGGACGGATGCTCCAGGGCAACATCGACAAATACAAACTGCTGGAGATCAGGGGCAGCGGCACCTTCGGGACCGTCTGGCTCGCCGAGGACACCTGGATCGGCAAGAAGGTCGCCCTCAAGATCCCCCATAACCAGAAGGAGGAGTTCACCCGCCTGGTCGCCGAGCCGAAACTGCTGGCCTCCCTCGACCACCCCAACATCGTCCAGATCCTGACCGTGGACAAGGCCGAGAACATCTTCTTCATGGTCATGGAGTACGTGGACGGCTGTTCCCTGGCGCAGTTCCTGCAGGACAACCAGTTGAAGCTCAAGGAGGTCGTGGACATCGTCCTCCAGATCCTGTCCGCGCTCCAGGCCGCCCACGAGAAGAACATCATCCACCGGGACCTGAAACCGGGGAATATCCTCATCGCGACCGCCGACCGCAAGGTGAAGATCACCGACTTCGGCACCGCCACCCTCACCCAGGCCGCCAAGAGCGGCCCCGGCATCGGGGGCACCCTCTATTACATGGCCAAGGAACAGGTCCTGGGGCATCCCGCCCCGGCGTCCGACCTGTATTCCGTGGGCGTCCTCCTCTACGAGATGGTGACCGGGCAGTTGCCCTTCTACGACGAGGCCCCCCTGGCCGTGCTGAACAAGATCCTGAAGGACGAGCCCGCCCCCGCCCGCCAGTTGAACCCCAACATCCCCGTGGAACTCGAGAACATCATCTCGAAGGCCCTCCAGAAGGACATCTCCAAGCGCTACCAGTCGGCCGCGGAGATGCGGGCCGACCTCCTGGCGCTTCCGGGCGGCTCCCTGGACATCGAGGTGAACGCGGGCTCCAAGCAGGAGATCAACGCCAGCACCATCATCCAGGGCGAGAAGAAACCCGCCGTCAAGGACGTGGGGGACATCAACACCCTCCGTTACCGGGGCTACCAGTACAAACTGCTTTTCACGATCGGGGGCCGCGGCAAGGAGGAGGGCTCCTTCATGTCGCCGGTCTCCGTGGCCGTCGACAAGCAGAAGCGCGTGTACGTCGTGGATTCCCTCAAGATCAACATCCAGGTCTTCGACACCGAGGGAAAGTTCCTGTATTCCGTCGGCAAATTCGGCAAGGAGGCCCAGGGGCCGACCGACGTCGTCTTCCTGAACCCGGTGGCCATCCGCGTGGACCAGGCGGGCAACCTGGTGGTGCTCGATTCCAAGGCCTGCAACGTCCAGGTCATCGGCAAGATGGGCCAGCTCATCGCGAAGTTCGGCGAACAGGCCGCGCCTTCGACCGGCAAGATCGAGGTGGGCGCGGGCGGGTTCAACCATCCCCAGGACCTCTGCCTCGACGACAAGGACAACATCTACGTCTCCGACACGGGGAACGACCGGATCCGCATCTTCAACCCGGCGGGCAAGGCCATCAACAAGTTCGGCAACCACGGAGCGCGGTTCGGCGAGTTCCACAGCCCGGCCGGGGTCACCATGGACAACGCGTCGAACCTCATGGTGGTGGACGAGAAGAACTACCGCGTCCAGATGTTCAACCACCGCGGCGTGTTCAAGAACAAGTTCGGGAAGCGCGGCACGGGACGCGGAGAGTTCTCCTCTCCCATGGGCATCGCCGTGGACTCGAAGCGCAACGTCTTTGTGACCGACCGGAACCTCCGGGTCCAGGTCTTCGATCCCGACGGCTACTACATCACCGAGTTCGGGACGCCTCCAGCCTACAAGATCGCTCCCCGCTACTACGGCATCGCCGTCGACGATGACAACGCCGTGTACCTGACGGACATCGCGAACTGTTGCGTGCTCGTCTACGAGTTGAAGAAATGAGCGCGGCCCCTCCCCCGAACCCGCCCGCCTCCGGCGCCCCCGCGGCGCACGCGTCCCCGGACGCCCCCGTGGGCCGAATCGTGCTCACGCCCTCCAAGGCCGCCGGGAAGCCCCAGATCACCATCACGGTCTTGGCGGGTCCCGAGCAGGGACTGGTGCACAAGATCACGCGTCCCACGACCACCATGGGCCGGTCCAACACGTGCGAGATCGTCCTGACGGATCCCCAGGTCTCCCGCCAGCATTGCCAGCTGATCCTCGGGATGGGCGGAGTGACCCTGCGCGACCTGGGCAGCACCAACGGGACCTTCCTGAACGGCGCGCGCATCTCGGAATCCTCCATTCGCAACCAGGACGTCATCTCCATCGGCGCGACCCGCCTGCGCTTCGCGGTCGAGGTCATGCGCGAGGCGGGGGACCACCGAAGCCCCAAGATGGACGAGTTGGCCCACAAGAAACTGCTGACCCTCTACGAGGTCGGCAACATCGTCAATTCCGTCCTGGAACTGAAGACGCTCCTGAACATCATCATGAGCATGGCCATCAAGGTCATGCAGGCCAACCGCGGTTTCCTCCTCCTGGGCGACGGGACCGGCAAGATGAAGCCGGTTTCGACGCATGCCCTCACCCAGGCCGAGGCCCAGGCCCCCTACAGCCAGACCATCGTGGACACGGTTCTCAAGGAACGGGTGCCGGTGCTGGTCCTGGACGCGGTTCACGACGTGCGGTTCTCCAACCGGGAGAGTCTCCAGGCCCTGCCCCTCTCGTCGATCATCTGCGTGCCGATCTGGGAGCGCGAAAACATCGTGGGCGTCATCTACGTGGACAAGGCGGAGGGCACCAGCACCTTCACCGAGGAGGACATGTACTTCCTCTCGGCTTTCGCCAACCAGTCGGCCGTGGCCATCACCAACGCCAAGCTGTTCGAGGACGTCCGCCGGGAGGAGCGCATGCGCACCTCCCTCCAGCGGTTCCTCTCCCCCAACGTGGTCGAGGACTGGGTGCACAAGTCCGACGCCATGAAACTGGGGGGCGAGAAGAAGCGCGTGACCGTCCTCTTCTCGGACATCCGCGGTTTCACCTCGATGGTGGAAAAACAACCCGTCGAGAAGATCGTGACCCTCCTGAACGAATACTTCAGCGCCATGTCCGAGGTGATCTTCGACCACCAGGGCACCCTCGACAAGTTCATCGGGGACGCCATCATGGCCATCTACGGGGCGCCGCTGGACCAGCCGGACCATGCCCTCGCCTGCGTGAAGACCGCCCTCGGCATGAAGGCGCGTCTCGAGCAGCTGAACGAGCGGTGGAAGGCCCAGGGCCTGCCGCGGCTCGACGTGGGATATGCCATCAACACCGGCGAGGCCATCGTGGGCAACATCGGGAGCGAGCGCCGCATGGAATACACGGCGATCGGGGACACCGTCAACACCACCGCCCGCGTCGAGGGGGAGACCAAGGCCAACCAGATCCTCATCACGGCCGCCACCTTCAAGGAGATCGAAGGCAAGATCGAGACGGGCAAGCCCTTCAGCATCTCGGCCAAGGGGAAATCCGAGAAGGTCGAGGTCTACGAGGTGAAGGGCCTCAAGCCGGAGAAGTGAAGTCGTCGGTCTTGCGCGTTCCCCCCTGCCCGCCGCTTACCCGTCCCGGGGGTTTTTTCCGTGAGGATCCCCCGTCGTTCCGGACGCTTCGATGATCCCGGGCGCCGTACTGTTCCTTCTTCTTTTCGGCTGGTTCCTCGCCCACGTCGTGCCGGGTTGCTATCACGGTGATTGCGGCGAGATCCTCGCGGCGGTCTTCACCGGCGGCGTCCCTCATCCCACGGGTTTCCCCTCCTACCTCTTGGCCGCCACTCCCCTTGCCGTCTGGGGCCAGACGCCCTTCTGGGTCCATATCCTCTCCGCCGTGGCCGCGGCCCTGGCCGTCGTCCTGTTGGGCGCGGTTTTCTTGCGGATGACAGGTGACCGGACCTCCGCCCTCGCCGCATCCCTCCTGCTGGCGGCGTCCCCGACGCTCCTCGTGCACGCCGCCACGGCCCGCGTCTATACCCTCAAC